>CAYPIV010000039.1:0-7667 GCA_964410895.1 uncultured Ruminococcus sp.
GCCGCTTCGTCTTGGATCAGTTTGGCTATGATCGTGTTGGTGTTTGTATTCTTTTACTTTTTTGCGATCCGTCCGCAGAAAAAGCAAGAAAAAGAGCAAAACGCAATGCGAAATGCCCTGACCGTCGGTGACGAAGTCACTACCATCGGCGGGATCATCGGAAAGGTCGTCAGCATCAAAGAAGAGACCTGCGTCATTGAGACCACGCACGAACGGACCAAGATTCGGATCCTGAAAACCGCCATCAGCCGTGTTGACGTCAAGGCGGAAGACGCCGAGGATTGATCTCGCATTCAAAATACGCATAAACCGATCTCCGTGCGAATATGCTGTAACAAGCTCGCACGGAGGTTTTTTATTGTGATGCATCAAAGACAAAAATCCTTTTCCAAAACGTCCGCACATACGGACCGTTCCCCTGCTTCTTTTTTGAAAAACGCATTCCGCTCCGTATGGATCACTTGGGTTATCGGAGCGGGACTGATCTTTCTTTGTGCGTTTCCCGCTTACTTCAGTCAAGATCCGAGTCGGCTGATCCGCCCGCTCGGCATTTTTGCCGCTTACCTGACTGCTTTCATCGGCGGGATCGTTACAGGTCGCATCCATCGCCACTCCGCCCTGCCGTGCGGCACGTTCAACGGTTCTGTCTTGCTGGGATGTATGCTGTTGCTTTCCCTCTTTTTTCGCAAGGAAGCTTCCTATGACCCGTTTTGGATCTCCGTACTGCTTCCGTGCGGAATTTTGATCCTATCCGTCCTCGGCGCTTTTTGCGGTTTGCCGCGTGCCCGCTCACCGAAAAAAAGACGCAAAATTTCCCGTTCATAATGTACCGATACATCCTGCGTCGGGATCCGAAAATCTTTTTGCAAACGCAAAGCCGAAACCGCTTTGCGTTTGTTTTTTCTTTAGACGGAACAAAAAGCAGTATTCATTCTATCTTCACAGAAAATTCATGTTTCCGTCTTTCAAAAATAAAAAAAATAGAGTATAATATATCAGTTAACGTCTATTTAAGGAAAGGATCTGTAAGCTACTGATGAAAAGACTGCTGCGTTATTTGAAGCCTTACAAAAAAGAAGCATTTTTAAGTCCGCTGTTTAAGCTGTTTGAAGCGATCTTCGATCTGTTGGTTCCGATCGTTGTCAAACAGATCATCGACGTCGGAATTGCGGATATCGAACACTCGGACAAACCGTACCTCCTGAAAATGTGCGGTATATTGGTCATTTTTGCCGTGATCGGTCTGATCTTTGCCATTACCGCGCAATATTTTGCAGCCCGTGCCGCAGTAGGATTTGCAACCGGTCTGCGAAAAGATCTGTTTTCCAAAATTCAGTCTTTTTCCTACGAACAGACCGACCGCATAGGAACCGCTACTTTGATCACCCGAATGACTGCCGATGTCAACCAACTGCAATCCGCCGTCAATTTTACCCTGCGGCTGTTTCTGCGTTCCCCGATCATCGTGATCGGCGCAGTCGTCATGGCACTGACCGTTAATCCGAAAAGCGCACTGATCTTCGTTTTGATCATTCCGCTGTTGACCGTCGTTATTTTTGCGATCATGTTGCGGAGCATTCCGTTGCACAAGACCGTGCAACAAAATTTAGACCGTTTGACCGAAGTCACACGGGAAAATTTGACCGGTGTCCGTGTCATTCGTGCATTTCGAAAAGAAACCGAAGAAAAAGAACGGTTTGAATCTGCCAATGCCGCACATAATCGCGTGCAAAATTTTGTCGGAAAGATCTCCGCATTGATGAATCCGTTGACTTTGGTCTTGGTCAATCTCGGGTTGATCCTGTTGTTGCTCTCCGGTGCCAAGCTGGTGCAGATCGGCGATATGACGCAAGGAGATGTCGTTGCGCTGACCAACTACATGGCACAGATCTTGGTTGAATTGATCAAGTTTGCCAACACCGTCTTTGTTATCAACAAAGCCCTTGCCTGTGCAGACCGCGTGAACACCGTGTTCGATGTTCCGCAGGGAATGTCCGTGCGGCAAGAGCCGGCAGATCCCGCAACGGATCCGAATGCCGTTTCGTTTCGCAACGTCAGCTTGACCTATGCGGGAAATGCGGGTCCGTCTTTGTCAAACGTTCAATTCACTGTGCCGAAAGGCACGACCGTAGGGATCATCGGTTCCACCGGATCCGGAAAAAGTTCCTTGGTCAACCTGATCCCGCGCTTTTACGACGTTGCGGAGGGTGCCGTATTCGTAGACGGAAAAGACGTTCGTACCTACTCCCCGGAGGTACTGCGCGCAAAGATCGGAACAGTACCGCAAAAAGCAGTCCTGTTCAAAGGCACCGTACGGTCCAACTTGCTATGGGGAAACCCCAATGCCACCGATGAAGAACTTTGGGAAGCGCTGGAAGTTGCCCAAGCCAAAGAATTCATTCAACAAAAAGAAGGGGGCTTAAACGCAGAGGTACTGCAAAACGGGAAGAATTTTTCCGGCGGACAGCGCCAAAGACTGACGATTGCCCGTGCGCTTGTCAGAAAAGCGCCGATCTTGATTTTGGACGACAGTTCCTCCGCATTGGATTATGCCACCGACGCCGCTCTGCGAAAAGCTTTGCGCGCACTGCCCTATCATCCGACCGTATTTCTCATTTCGCAGCGCACCGGTTCCATTCGGCATGCGGATATGATCTTGGTTTTGGAAGAAGGTACCTGCGTGGGGATCGGAACGCATGAATCCTTGCTGAAAGAGTGCGAGGTCTACCGCGAGATCCACGATTCTCAATTTCGGAAGGAGGCAAACGTATGAAAAAGAGATCGCGCTTTGACGGACGTACCGTCCGCCGTATTCTGCAAGAGATCAAACAATACCGCGTCGGATTGTTCTTTTCCCTCCTGTTTGCCACGTGCAGTGTGATCTTAACGCTGTATATCCCGATCCTGACGGGAGATGCCATTGACCTGATGCTCGGAAAAGGGCAAGTCGATTGGAACGGAGTGGTCCGCATTGCCGTTATGATCGGCATCTGCGCGGTCGGAACCGCACTGTTTCAATGGTTGATGAGCATCATCAACAACTACATTACCTACGGGATGGTACGCCATCTCCGAAAAGCCGCTTTCGATCAGTTGCAACGATTGCCGCTTTCTTATTTGGACAGCCGTGCCGTCGGTGATATCGTCAGCCGAATGATGACGGATGTGGATCAATTTGCGGATGGGCTTTTGCTCGGATTCTCCCAATTCTTCACCGGAATTTTAACGATCCTCGGAACCTTGATCATTATGTTCACGCTGAGCGTTCCCATTGCTTTGGTGGTGGTCTTGGTAACGCCGCTTTCGCTGTTTGTTGCCGCTTTTATCGCAAAAAGGACCTACGAAATGTTTCGCAAACAATCCGAGACTCGCGCGGAACAAACGGCGATGATCGACGAATACATCGGGCAGCACAAAACCGTTGTGGCATTCGGTCACGAAGCGGAAACGCAAGAGTGCTTTGATGAGATCAACGGAAGATTGGAGACCGCTTCCCTGCGTGCTACGTTCTTTTCCTCGCTGACCAATCCTTCTACCCGGTTTGTCAACAATTTGGTGTATGCCGGAGTTGCCCTGACCGGTGCCATGGTCTGTATCGGCGGCGGAAATTTGACCGTTGGCGGTCTTTCCAAATTTCTTTCGTATGCCAACCAATACACAAAACCGTTTAACGAAATTTCCGGTGTGTTGACCGAACTGCAAAACGCGATCGCCTGTGCGGCAAGACTGTTTGAATTGCTGGATGCGGAACCGATCCCGCAGGAATCGCCCGATACCGCGGATCTGCCGCATGCAAGCGGAAACGTCACCCTCGATCAAGTTGCGTTCTCTTATGTCCCGGACCGCCCCTTGATCCAAAACGTCAACCTCTCCGTATCTTCCGGGCAACGCGTTGCGATCGTCGGACCGACCGGTTGCGGTAAAACCACTCTGATCAATTTGTTGATGCGTTTTTACGACGTGGACAACGGTACGATCGCGATCGACGGGACCGATATTGCAACCATTCGCCGCGACAGTTTGCGTGCAAATTGGGGCATGGTCCTTCAGGAAACTTGGTTGCGCAGCGGAACCGTCCGCGAGAACCTCTGCTTCGGAAATCCGAATGCCACGGACGAAGAGATCGTTGCCGCCGCCAAAGCTGCGCATGCGCATTCCTTTATCAAACGTTTGCCGAACGGATACGACACCGTTTTGGCGGACGGAGGCAGTGCACTCTCGCAAGGGCAACGGCAATTGCTTTGCATTGCGCGCGTTATGCTGTGCCTGCCGCCCATGCTGATCTTGGATGAGGCAACTTCCTCGATCGATACCCGCATGGAACTGAAAATTCAAAACGCCTTTGCGCAAATGATGCGGGGACGCACTTCTTTCATCGTGGCGCACCGCCTTTCGACCATTGAAAACGCCGATATCATTTTGGTGATGAATAACGGCAACATCATCGAGCAAGGCAACCACGCTTCCCTTCTGGCGCAAAAAGGATTTTATTACCGCCTTTACAACAGTCAGTTTGAAAATTAAAGACGGAAATTTCACATTCATTTCACATTTATCCTGTATACTATGCAGGTCAAAACGGAACGAAAACAAGGAGGAATCACTTTGCTCGAATTAAAAGCCATTACCAAGGATTATGCCACCGGAAATTCCAATGTCCGTGCTTTGGACGGAGTATCCTTACAATTTCGCGAACACGAATTTGTATCGATCCTCGGTCCTTCCGGTTGCGGAAAAACCACCCTTTTGAATATCATCGGCGGACTTGACCAATATACGGACGGAGATCTGATCATCAACGGCATCTCAACCAAACGGTATCGCGATGCCGATTGGGATACGTACCGAAACCATTCCGTCGGATTCGTTTTTCAAAGTTACAATCTGATCCCGCATCAAACCGTTCTTGCCAATGTGGAATTGGCTTTGACGCTTTCCGGAATTTCCAAAAAAGAGCGTCGGGAACGCGCTGTGGAAGCCTTAAAACAGGTCGGCCTCGGCGATCAGTTGAAAAAGCGCCCCAACCAAATGTCGGGCGGGCAAATGCAGCGCGTGGCGATAGCGCGGGCGTTGGTCAACGACCCGGACATTTTGCTGGCAGATGAACCGACAGGTGCCTTGGATACCCAGACCAGCATCCAAGTTATGAATATCTTGCGAGAGATTTCCAAGGAAAAATTGATCATTATGGTCACGCACAACCCGGAACTTGCCGAGCAGTATTCCTCCCGTATCATTCGCGTATTAGATGGTCATGTCGTGGGTGACACCGACCCTTATCAACCGAGTACGGAAGAGACTGTCGAAGATCCGCTACCCGAAGCCCCCAAAAAGAGCGAACGCGGGCTTGTTCGGAGCAAAGATAAGAACGCCATCCCCGCAAAAAGTTCCGAAAGCGGATCCCCTCATTCGGGACGTTCCGGCTCGGGTTCCCGAAAAAATGCCAAACGCTCCATGTCCTTCTTTACCGCCCTTTCGCTCTCCCTGAACAATTTAATGACCAAAAAAGCGCGTACCTTTATGACTTCCTTTGCCGGTTCCATCGGGATCATCGGAATTGCGTTAATCCTTTCGGTATCCACGGGTGTCAACAATTACATTACCGCTGTACAAAGGGACACGCTTTCCACCTATCCGCTGACCATTTATAAAGAAACACAGGATTTCAGCGCCATGCTTTCCGCCATGACCGATGTCAAAGAACAAAAAGAGGGCGATTTTGATCCCGACAAGATCTACGTGGATGATTCCCTCGGCACCATGATGTCTGCCATGAGTGCAACCACCAATAACAACTTGGAGCGGTTTAAAGCGTACTTGGAAGCAAACTACGAACAAATTCAAAATGCCGTCAGCGACGTTCAGTACACCTATGATTTTGACCTTCAGATCTTTACCGCAGACGGAAAAACGCAGATCAGCCCGACCACCATTTTCGAAAGCATGGGAGAATCCTTTTCCGGCATCGGTGAAATGCTGGACACCGTCGGAAGTTCCGGCTTCAACATCATGAGCGAAATGATCAACAATCAGGAGCTGTTGGACGAACAGTACGAACTGATCGGTGAAGGAAGCCATTGGCCGCAAAGCGCCAACGAAGTGGTATTGGTCGTCAACTCCCACAACCAGATCAGCAAAATGACGCTGTACATGCTCGGCGTTTTGGATCAATCCGAATTGGAAGGGATCATGAAAGATTTGATGACCGACGGATCCTACGATACCACGCCGATGGAACCGTATGCACTGTCCGATTTTCTCGGAATGGAATTTTTGTTGCTCAACACGTCGGATTTCTATGCTAAAAAGGACAATGCGACCTACACGGTCAACGGGACCGAATACCCCATTTGGTATGATATGCGAAACGGTGCATTCAACCAAAGCGAATTTGTGACCGAAAACGGAACCAAACTTGTCATCTCCGGAATCGTTCGTCCCAAGGAAGGGGCAACGGCAACCTCCATTACCGGCGCGATCGGTTACACCAAAGCTCTGACCGACCTGATCTTGGAGCAAAACGCCGAAAGCGAAGTGATCCATCAGCAAAAGGAAACTCCGGATCACAACGTGCTCTCCGGTTTGAAATTCGAAAGAATTCCTTATACCAGAGAAAACATTCAGGAATTGATCGATAAAGTTGACGCTGCCACCATGGAACAGATCTATGCGTATATGACAAAGCAGATTCTTCAAAATGAGGAATTTGCAAGTCAGCTGGTCGTAACCGGCAGAGAAAGCTTTTTGGCGTTTTTCCGGATCATGCCGTCGGATACGCAACAAGCCATTCTTTCCGAGCTGTTTGCGTCTGTTCTGCAGCAGGATCCCACAGGAACTTCTCTGATCCCCATTATGACGGTTTTGAGCAATTCTGCGGGACTTTCCTATACGATCGGTGCAAATGATTTTCTTAAATTGTATCCGATCTTCAGTTCTGAGCAGATCATGCTGACGTTGGTCGGCATGGAGTACGAGGGCAACACCGTTCCCGGCTTGATCACGTTGTGCGGCGAAGAGACGATGCAACGCATATACGAAAACGTTACCGAAAGTTTGAAAGAATTGACGATCACGGAAGAAAGCTTTGCCCTTTTGATGCAAGGAAACTTTATTCCGGACGATCAATTTGCTTCCATCGAAGAGATGTTGTATCAGTTGGCTCCGCAGACCGACGCCACCTACACCTCTGTTTTGAAAAAACTCGGAGACGCCGAGCAAGCCTCCCCTGCCTCCATCAACTTCTATGCGATCGACTTCGAATCAAAAGAGACTATTGAACAATTCATTCGCGACTACAACCTCTCCGTCGAAGAGGTCGATCAGTTGCAGTATACCGATCTGGTCGGCGTTATGATGTCGTCGATCACCACCATCATCAATGCCATCACGTACGTCCTCATTGCATTTGTCGCAATTTCGTTGGTCGTTTCTTCGATCATGATCGGGATCATCACCTATATTTCGGTTTTGGAACGTACCAAGGAGATCGGTATCCTGCGTGCCATCGGTGCTTCGAAAAAAGACGTCAGCCGTGTGTTCAATGCCGAAACGTTGATCGTCGGTTTTGTGGCGGGAATGATCGGAATTTTCGCTACGGTCGGATTAAACTTAATCATCAATATCATCCTGTATCACTTTACCAAGATCGCAACGCTGAAAGCCGTGCT
>CAYPIV010000040.1:0-4673 GCA_964410895.1 uncultured Ruminococcus sp.
GGAAATGGTCAACAATTTCTTGAAAGCGGGTCTGCAGGATCTTTGCGTTTCCCGAACCTCTTTTACATGGGGAATTCCCGTGGATTTTGATCCCAAACACGTGATCTATGTTTGGCTAGATGCATTGACCAATTACATTACCGCTCTCGGCTACGACCCGGATAAAAGCTACGAAGAGCAGTCCGAGCACTTCCGCAAGTATTGGCCGGCGGACGTGCATATCATCGGAAAAGATATTTTACGTTTCCATACGATCTATTGGCCGATCTTTCTCATGGCGTTGGATCTGCCGCTGCCAAAGCAGGTATTTGCGCATCCGTGGTTCAACTTCGGAATGGATAAAATGTCAAAGTCCAAGGGAAATGTCATTTATGCCGATCGTTTGGCGGAACATTTCGGTGTGGACGGTGTTCGTTATTATGCACTTTCCGAGATGCCGTACACAAACGACGGTTCCATTACCTACGAGTCCGTCATCAAACGCTACAATACGGATCTGGTCAACAATCTCGGAAATCTGGTAAAGCGGACTTTGGATATGGTCAAAAAGTATTTCAACAAGGCGGTTCCGAACCCTGCGACGGAATGCGGTACGGATGCCGAGTTGAAAGCCGTTTGCAAACGGGCATACCAAGGTATGCGTCAGGCAATGGAGGAATACCGTATTGCCGACGCGTTGGAAGAAATCTTCGCTTTGTTCGGTCGGGCAAATAAATATATCGATGAGACCGCTCCTTGGGTCCTTGCCAAGGAGAAATCCTCGGAAGAAAGACTCGGGACCGTTTTGTATAACCTTTTGGAAGCCATTCGGCAAGGCGCCGTGTTGTTGCTGCCTTTTTTGCCGGAAACCGCAAAAGAGATCCTTGAACAGCTTGCTACCGACAAACGCGGATTTAAAACGCTGAACGGATTTTCCGGGATGCGCCCCGGCGCCGAGGTGAGCGATTCCAAAGTTCTGTTTGCGCGGGTGGATGAAGAAAAGAAACTTGCCGAATTCGAAAAGGAACGTCAGGTGATGATTGCGGCAGCCAATGCGGAAACGCAAAAAGCGCAGGAAAAAGCATCTCCCGAGGGATGCGCACAGATCGGGATCGATGATTTTATGAACGTGGAACTTCGTACGGCAAAGATTATGGCTTGCGAAAAAGTTCCGAAGGCAAAGAAACTGTTGAAATTGCAATTGGACCTCGGGTATGAGCAAAGACAGGTCGTTTCCGGAATTGCAAAATGGTATGAGCCGGAGGACCTGATCGGTAAAAACGTCATTGTGGTAGCCAATTTGAAACCTACAACGCTGTGCGGAATCGAGTCCAACGGAATGCTTTTGGCATCCGGTGAAGAGACGGTACGTGTGGTATTTTTATCGGAGGACACACCGCTTGGCGAGCGTGTTCGGTAACAAACGAACCTTGCGGGAGGGAAAAACGATCTTTTTTCTCCCGCAGGCTTTTGAAACAACGGAAAGGGGAGTTGCTGTTTGAAAATTACTGTGATCGGTTGCGGACGTTGGGGCGCATTGATTGCGTGGTATCTTTCTTCCATACAACATGATGTTACACTTTACGGACGAGCGAATTCGGTACATATGCAGGCTTTTTTGCAAACGCGTTCCAATGATCTTCTTCGGTTGCCGCCGAGTGTGCGGTTGTCTACGGATCTGGCAGAGACCGCGGAGGCGGATACGCTGATCGTATCCATCAATGCGCAAGGCCTTCGAACCTTTCTGCGGGAAGAATTGCAGCCCTTATCTCCCAAACAAAAGACTGTTGTTCTGTGTATGAAAGGGTTGGAAAATACGACCGGCAAACGTCTGTCCCAAATTGTGCAGGAAGAATTGGATCCTTCCAATCGGGTCGCCGTTTGGCTGGGACCGGGACACGTGCAGGAATTTTATGCGGGAATTCCGAACTGCATGGTCATTGACAGCCGAGAAGAGTCGGTCAAGCACACTTTGATCGAAGCTTTTTCCGGTGATTTGATTCGCTTTTATTATGGGCAGGATCTGCTCGGAAACGAGATCGGAGCGGCTTCCAAAAATGTGATCGGGATCGCAGCCGGTTTTTTGGACGGGTATCGGCTGTCAACCTTAAAGGGAGCTTTGATGAGTCGCGGTACTCGTGAAATTGCGCGTTTGATCGAAGCTATGGGCGGAAATCCGATCTCCGCGTATGGGTTGTGCCATTTGGGCGATTATGAAGCCACGGTGTTTTCTCCGTATTCACACAACCGCCGATTCGGAGAGGCTTTCGTTACGGGACAACCGTATCGGGATCTGGCGGAGGGATATGAAACGTGTGCGGCGATTCGCTTGCTTTCCGAACAGTACGGTGTGGAACTTCCCATTTGTGAGGCCGTGTATCGGATCCTGTATGAAAATGCCGATCCGAAACAGATGATGGAGAGACTGTTCCGCCGCACTCTGAAAAAGGAGTTTTGAGGATGAACGGAATTTTTGATACGCATGCGCATTATTTTGACGTTCGGTTTGAAAAAGAAGCGGAGGGCGGCGCGGATGCCGTTCTCCGCTCCGTTTTTCAAACCGGAGTGGAAACGATTCTGAATGTCAGTACCAATTGCGAAAACGCACGGTCGGTGATCGCACAGGCGGCACGGTACCCGGGGATGTATGCGGCAGTGGGGATCCATCCGGAGGATTGCCATTTTCTTGCCGATGAGTCGGCTGCATTGTCGCAATTGCGCACTCTGCTGGGAACGGCTCAAACGAGAGCACGGGATAAGATCATTGCTTTGGGGGAGATCGGCTTGGATTACCATTACGCTTCCTACGGAGAAATCGCGTCCGACAAAGACAAACAACAGCGTTTTTTCGAAGCACAATTGCAGTTGGCATCGGAGCTGTCTTTGCCTGTGATCATTCACGACCGTGAGGCGCACGGTGCGTGTTTGGAAACGGTTTTTCGGTATCCCCGGCTCAAAGGAGTGTTTCACAGTTACAGCGGCAGCGCGGAAATGGCAAAAGCACTGACATCGCGCGGTTGGTATCTCTCGTTTTCCGGCACATTGACCTTTCAAAACGCAAACCGCGTCAGAGAGGCTGCGCGTGCCGTTCCGCGGGACCGGTTGCTCGTAGAGACCGACTGCCCGTACCTTGCTCCGCATCCGATGCGAGGGCATTTGAACCATTCCGGGCTGCTGCCGTATACGCTTTCCGTTTTGGCACAGCTGTGGAATTGTACCCCGGAGGAAGCTGCATTGCAAACATCGAAAAATGCAAAAAAATTGTTTTTTGCAAAAGATTCGTGAAAAGTGACAAAAAACAAGCCTTGATTTCTACGTTTCATCGTTCAAAAGTTTGAAGAAAACCTTGAAAAAAATCTTTTTGTATAGTATAATAGAGAAAAGCTGACCTGTTTTTGTATGGTTTTACCGATGTGATTCGCAAAAACGAACGGAAAAACAGGCAGATATATCAAACGAAAGGTACAAAAAGGTATAATCATGGCTAAGATCGAAACCAAAAACATCAGAAATTTGGCATTGCTGGGACACGGCGGCTCGGGTAAGACATCCTTGGCGGAAGCAATGCTGTATCTTACAGGCGAGACAGACCGTCTCGGTAATGTCACTGCGGGAAATACCGTATGTGATTACGATGCCGAAGAAGTTGCACGCAAGTTTTCCATTTCCGCCGCCATTGCGCCGATGATGTGGAAGGATATTCGCATCAATGTCATTGATACCCCCGGATATTTGGATTTCCAAGGGGAAGTTGCACAGGCACTCCGCGTTGCGGACAGTGCCGTGATCGTGGTAGACGGAAAGGCGGGGATCGAAGTCGGAACTGAACTTGCTTGGGATGCCGCTGTTGCCGCCAAGCTCCCGTGCGCTTTTTTTATCAATAAATTCGATGATAACGAAGCGCGGTTTGCGCGCGTGTTGGACTCCCTGCATGACACGTTCGGTAAGAACGTATGTCCCATTACCATTCCCATGGTAAAAAACGGGGAAGTGGTCGGCGCGATCGATCTGATTGAACAGACCGCGCACGTGTTTGACAACAACGGTCGTCACAGCGTGGAGCTGATTCCGGAGGAATCCAAGGAAGCGGTGGAAAAGTTCCGTGATATGCTGATGGAAGCGGTTGCAAGCACCGATGAAAATTTGATGATGAAATACTTTGAGGGAGAAGAAATTACCTCCATGGAGGCGATCAATGCCGTTCATGAAGGCATCATTCACGGCGATATCATCCCGGTATTTTGCGGTGCCGCTACCAAACTTTGGGGTGTGTGGACTTTGTTGGATAAGATCAGCGAATCTTTCCCGAGACATACGGCTAAAAAAACGGAGACTTTGCTTGACGAAAGCTCTATGGAGATCCAGCCGGAAGGCGAACCCGCCATTTTCGTTTACAAGACCGTTGCCGATCCGTTTGTCGGAAAAATGTCTTTCTTTAAAGTAATGAACGGTACGGTGAAGCGGGATATGACGCTTCGCAATCATACGACAGGTGACAATGAAAAACTTTCGCACATTTATGTCATGAAAGGCAAAAAACAAACGGAAGTGGAAGAATTATCTTGCGGAGATCTCGGTATGGTGGCAAAATTGAATCACACCGATACCAACGATACCCTGTCTTGGAATTCCGAATTTCGGTATTCTCCCATTGTGTATCCGACTCCTTATTTGTCAAAAGTGATGATTCCGGT
>CAYPIV010000040.1:4773-7660 GCA_964410895.1 uncultured Ruminococcus sp.
CCCTCCGAACAAGAGGGACTGACCTTTACGGTATCCGTTGTCGGCGGTACTGTTCCCAAAAACTTTTACCCCGCAGTGGAAAAAGGTGTTCAAGATGCCATGTGCAAGGGTGCCTACGGATATCCGATGACCTGTCTTGCCGCGGATCTCTATGACGGTTCTTACCATGCGGTGGATTCGGATGAGATCTCGTTCAAAACCGCAGCATCTCTGGCATATAAGAAAGCGTTGGAAACGGCGGGGCCCGTGCTGTTGGAACCGGTCGGAGATCTGCAGATCATTGTCCCGGAAACCTTGGTCGGTGATGTGATGGGAGATCTGAACAAACGTCGCGGCAGCGTTATGGGAATGGAACCGGCTGAAAAAAGAGGTTACACCGTGATTCAAGCGGTGGCTCCGAAAGCAGAACTGATGGATTATCCGATTGTTTTGCGTGCAATGACGCAAGGCAGAGGCATATTTCAATTTCACGTAACGGGATATGACGTTGTTCCCGCAAATATTACGGCAAAGATCACGGAAACGCAAAGCGCCGATTCGGTTTGATCGATTCGTCCGGTCAAACACGTAACATACCGTAATGATACCGAAAAAGCGGAAAAATGCCAAAAGCCAGCGGCGCACCGCTTTTTCGGTACAGGGGAGGAACTCAACGGTCTCACGGTTGCCTTTCGGCATCGTTCCGGACGGCACGCAATTGTTTCAACGGTAACTTTATTTCACGGTTTTCTGCTTTGCATCGGAGACATGGAAGCTCGGAAAGGATATTTACAATGTGGAACGGAAAAAACAAGGCACTCACATTTAGTTTCGATGACGGCGTTACGCAAGATATTCGTTTGGTGGAACTTTTCAACAAATACGGACTTAAGGGGACCTTTAACTTGAATTCCGCATTGCTGGGGCTTCCCGGAGAACTCGATCGCAACGGGCATCGCGTGTCACATCATAAAGTACGTGCGGCGGACATTCCCTCGATCTACTGCGGACAGGAAGTTGCCGTTCATACGTTGACGCACCCTAACCTGTCCGAGTTGGATGACGAGACCGTGATCTATCAGATCGAGCAAGACCGAGCGATTCTATCCCAACTGTGCGGCTATGAGGTTCGCGGTATGGCATATCCGTTTTTTCACTGCGGAGAACGCGTTGAAACTTTGATTCGTGAAAAAACAGGGGTCTGCTATGCGCGCACGGTTGCTTCTACATATCATTTTGAACCGCAAACCGATTATTTTGCTTTCTCCCCGACGGTCTATTATATTGAAACGGACAAAATGTTTGAACTCGGAAAACAGTTCCTTGCATTACAGACGAAAACCCCGAAGATCTTTTTTGTTTGGGGACACAGTTACGAAATGGATGCCGGGTACTTGTCTTGGGAACGTTTTGAAGAATTTTGCAAAATGATGTCCGGACGGGATGACGTCTTCTACGGTACGAACAGCGAAGTCCTTTTACCTTAAATAATAACGACGTTTGAGTTCCCGCGCGGTGATTGACGTTCCGGCTTTTTCTTTGAAACAGAGAAATGCCGGAACGTCTTTTTTTGACTGTTACGGAGCGGTGTTTATGTATTACAAAAACAGAATGTCGTTCGGAGCATTTGCAACTTGTATTATTCGGTTGTCGAAAAATATGATAAAGAGATCGTTCTGTTTGCAACCTTGGCAAGAGCTCTGTATACGCACGGATCTCCTCACTGACCGCAGATCCTTTTGAAACTGCCTGAAGGCTTTTGCAAAAAAAGTTTTTGTAAAATCCCTGATCCCATTCATTTTGCTTTTGTAAAAAAATACGAAACGAAATATCTTTTCAACAATAAATCAATGAATGACATTTCAAAAAATAGATAGATTGCATATCTTTTTGTATGATTTGCTGTTTTTTGAATTCTCTGTTGACAAACATTTTGACGCATGTTAGAATACAATTGTATTACGGACATTTCACACAGCAAACTCAATTCTCGGATTTGCTTTCCAAAATCGAGTTCCACACGATACGGAGTTGTCGCGTTTGTTTTTTTTAATGAACTTTAAGCATTGTAAAAAAATCGATTGTGCCTTTACAATATCGGTTAGATTCCAAGGGACCTTTTTTCTGCGAATACATCTTTGGGAGGAACTATGTTCAGCGTTTACGATTTGTATGATTTACATGCCATTTACGTCGCGGTTCGTGTTAAACCGGAGAACGAAGTAAATCCGATTGTATTGAAAAATTGTATAAAGGTTATTGAAGAACGACATCAGACATGCGCGTTCAATCAATTGAGAATCGCGTTACAGCCGGTTTGCGCAATGGACGAAAATCATTTGTACGATTTTGCATTAACGGAAAATAAATACTGTTACATGCCTTTATCTTTCCTTAAGGATGAAACAATTTATATGGTCTTAAAAAATGCAACGGAAAAATTGTTGAGCGCGGTAATGGAAAAGGATCATGACAAAATATATGCTTTAGCCGATTGTTTGCACAATTTGCCTATTTTTATCGCAGAACATCGGTACCGCATTCCAAGAAAATATTGGAAATATGAAGTTGCCGATTATCGCAGAAGATGGGATCGAGATTTTTTCAAGAAAGAGCAAAAGATTATAAAAGCTAAGGAAAGAAGAGCTCTTTGGATACCGTCAAGCTATAATTGAAAATATCGGTTTAAAGCATCTTGCTATGCTACTTTGTTTTTCCGATTTTATAAAAAATTAACTTGAATCATTTTCGGCACCTAAATGTTAAGAATTATTCATCACGCTTTCAAAAGATGAAAATTGTTCTCGCGAGTAAGAATTAATTGCAGATAGAGGATGACTTTCATAGCATAAGATAAAAAATAAACTACAGAGGTGAGATGATGAAACGAAAAAAACTTTTGGGTCAC
>CAYPIV010000041.1:0-7482 GCA_964410895.1 uncultured Ruminococcus sp.
AATTGTTCATGACCGTATATGCGTTTTCGAACGGAGAACCGGATCTGCCGTCACACCGAGGAGCGAACCAAGTGCAAGGCCATGTATAGTCGGTCCGTTTCCAAAGCGTATCCGTTACATCGTCGGGAAGATCTACCGTCCAACCTTCCGCGATCTGCAACACCGGTCCCAATCCCTTTACCATATTCAAACGGATCATGGTACAGGGGATCTCCGCCTTGGTTACAAAGCGAGAAGAAAATCCGCCGCCGCGGAAATATCCGTTATCCGCCGGGCACCACTCCACATGCTCCATAATGGCTTTTTGGTCGGCATCGGTCACGTCAAACCAAGCTTTCATCGTGGGATTGCCGTCGGCGTCCGTTGCGCGGCAATTGGCATCCAAACAAGCCGCTCCGGAGTTGATCAGGTGAATGAAACCGTCCGCTTCTTTCGCCTTGCCTTCCACGCTGTATCCGGTCACACGCTTCACCGCATCGGAGGACCAATACGTGCGTACGTCCGCAAAGATCTGTGCGCGGTTCGTCAACAGTTTCATAAACAGCATCCCGATCCCGTTTAAGGTGTCGTTCTCGGTTGCCAAAACATACGGTTCTCTAACACCGTTCCAGTCAAAGGAAGAGTTGAGAATTGCTTCTCCGAAATCGCAGTTGGGATAAAAATCAGTCCACTGACGCTGACCTTGGAAACCGGCAACGATCGCATTATGGCCGACCTTTTCCTCTTCGCAACCTTTGGGAAGATTTTCATTTCCGTTCATCAGATCCTGCAAGATCATTGCCATCTTTACGCTGAAAGCAAAATCTTTTTCTTTTTGATCATCGCTTTTCCGAATAAAGTCCGGGTTTTTGTCAAAGCCCATGCGGCAATTTTCTTTTGCCCATGCCAAAGCGCGGTCAAACTCCGCGTGATCGTAAATGCCTTCGGTCATACGGCGGATAATTTCCACTTCATCCACGGATTCCACACGCATACCGAGATAATCCTCGATAAAGTTCGTGTCGATCTGCGAACCGGCAATTCCCATACAAAGAGAACCGACCTGCAAGTAAGATTTCCCACGCATGGTGGCAGCCGCAACGGCAGCGCGGCCGAAACGCAATAACTTTTCTTTCACATCTTCGGGAATGGAGGTATCCTCCAGATCTTGAACGTCATGACCGTAAATACCGAATGCGGGAAGTCCTTTTTGTGCATGCGCGGCAAGCACGGCTGCCAAATATACCGCGCCGGGACGTTCCGTTCCGTTGAATCCCCAAACGCCTTTGATGGTGTGCGGATCCATATCCATCGTTTCCGAACCGTAGCACCAACAAGGAGTAACGGAAAGCGTAATGGAGACCCCTTCTCTGCGGAATTTTTCCGCACATGCCGCAGTTTCTCCCACACGACCGATGGTCGTATCGGCAATCACGACTTTGACGGGAGTTCCGTCGGAATAGCGGAGATTTTCCTCGAACAAGCGTGCGGCGCTTTTTGCCATGTTCATGGTTTGGTCTTCCAAGGATTCACGCACTCCCAGCACACCGCGCCGACCGTCGATGACAGGACGAATTCCGATTACCGGATAGCTGCCGATCAAATGGTTCTTTCTCATTTTCAATTTCCTCTCTTCACCGTTTTTTGTATTTTACAGTTTCTTTTTTTAAGTTTTTATATGACAGGAACTTTTTTCGCAAACGCAGATCTGCAACCGCTTTATGACACAACGCCTTTTTGCAACATCACATTGGCATAAATGGCACCTTCACCGGTCGCCACTACGGCATATGCTTTGGATGCTTCTTCATAAAAGGCAAACCGTTCGATATTCTGCACGGCATCCGCACCGCGCAGATCGTATTTGGAAACGATCTCTTTGTATGCATCCCAGATCGGTGTTTCCACCTTTCCGACATCATCGGGAGTCAATTGCATCAAGGAGACCGGGTGTTCTACGTAAAGATCCAACGGAAATACCTGCAATACGGCATCCAGCAATTCCGCGCCGCCGATCCCATCGCAACGAATCACTTTTGCGTTTTTTCCGACGGATTCGGACGGAAAATTTCCGTCTGCAATTACAATACGATCTCCGTGTCCCATTTCGCACAGGACCTTTAACAGCTCCGGAGAAAGCAATTTGGGAATCCCTTTCAGCATCTCTTTCGTTCCTCCCTCAACGTTGTACGCGACCGCTTCCGTCACCTTTGGCAAGCTTCTCCACCTCGGCAACCGTCACGCGGTTATAGTCTCCCTCTACGGAATGTTTCAGTGCGGAAGCGGCAACCGCAAACTCAATGGCTTCTTGCGTTGTTTTGCCGTTGAGCAGTGCGTAGATCAACCCGCCGCCAAAGGAATCGCCCCCGCCAACGCGGTCAACGATGTGCAGTCGATACGACTTGGAAAAACAATAATTCTCACCGTCGTAAAGCATCCCCGCCCAATCGTTATCGCTGGCGGAAATCGACGACCGCAATGTGATGGCAACCTTTTCAAAACCGAATTTTTCGGCAAGCTGTTTCGCAACGGAACGGTATCCTTCATGATTGAGTTTTCCGCCGTAAATGTCGGTATCCTCAGCCTCGATCCCGAATACATCCTTTGCGTCTTCCTCGTTGGAAATGCATACATCCACATATTGGCAAAGTTCCGTCATGACCGCTTTTGCCTCTTCCCTTGTCCAAAGCTTACCGCGGTAGTTGAGGTCGCAGGAAATACGAACGCCTTTTTTCTTTGCGGCAATGCATGCTTCCTTGCAAATTTGCGCCACATTGGCTCCGAGAGCCGGAGTGATCCCGGTAAAGTGGAACCAATCTGCCCCGTCAAAGATCGAATCCCAATCAAAATCTTCCGATTTTGCTTCTGCAATGGCAGAGTGTGCACGGTCGTAAATACAAACCGAGCCTCTTTGCGACGCACCTTTTTCCAAATAATAAATCCCGACACGGTCTCCGCCGCGAACGATCGCGGAAGTATCGATTCCGAAATACCGCAACGAATCCACCGCCGCCTGTCCGATCGCATGCTTGGGAAGCTTGGTCACGTATTTGCTTTCCATTCCGTAATTGGCTAAAGAGACGGCAACATTTGCCTCTCCGCCGCCGAAAGTTGCCTGCATACGGTCACTTTGAAAGAACCGATAATATCCCTCGGGTGCCAAACGAAGCATCAACTCACCAAATGTAACGACTTTCATCGGATCACCTCCAACAATTGTTTGCAATTTTCTTTGATATCGCCTTTCATCATAAAGCTGCCGCCCACGGCAACGATCTTGTCAAATGCAAGAAAATCGCGAATGTTCTCCAAGTTGACGCCGCCGGTCGGCAGGAACTTCAACTGCGGGAACGGAGCGGAGAGCGCTTTGATGGCGGAAAGTCCCCCATACACATTTGCCGGGAAGAACTTCACCGTGGTAATGCCGAGTGCAATGGCTTGCATCATTTCGGTCGGAGTCGCGCATCCCGGAATATAGGGGATCTCGGCGCGTTTACACACCTCGGCAACCTCTGCCGACAGCCCGGGCGACACCACAAAACTTGCCCCTGCATCGATCGCTTGCTTTGCCTGTTCGGCATTGATCACGGTGCCTGCACCGATATGCATATTCGGAAAAGCCTTCGCACCCTCACGAATGGCGTCTACCGCACAAGATGTACGGAAGGTGATCTCCGCAGCCGGAATCCCGCCTTCCGTCAACGCGGAAAGTGTCGGGATCGTATCTTCCAATTTGGAAATCACGACCACGGGAACAACTTTCACGTCCGAAAATAAATCTTTTTTTGCATTCATAACAAATCCTCTTGTCAAAATAGAATGATTTCATACACTATCACAATGAAACCATGTTGATTCTACCATACTTTGGCGGTAAATGCAACGGTTTTGACAAAATAATCTTCTCTTTTTGCAAAAAAAGTTGCCAAAGCAGGATCTGCTTTGGCAACTTGAGAAATCACGTTCAACCGTCGGGCGGCAAAACTCCGCTTTGATTCGGAATCGGTCCGCCAAAAGATAGCTTGATACACCCGATCTCCGATACGTCCGTCGGCAAAGGATTCCCGATCATTTGACTTTTACGTCAAACCGCTCCCGACAGCAAGGACAACAAACCGTATGCGTCCCCGGCACTTTCGGCAAGCGCAAGGTGTTTTTACAGTTCGGGCACTTACGGTAAATGTGCGTTTTTCGGTCTTTCCATTTGCTTTTTTGCAAAGAGCAAAATTTGCGGACCGGGTCACGCAACTTACGGCAAAATGCGGCATTCTCCGCTCTTCGCTTGACCACGTTGCGTGACAGCATGCGAAAATTGGAATACGCCATGCACCCGAGTCCCGCCAAAGTCAGCAGCAACCGCAACCATACGTTCGGGATCACCATTGCCGTGATCACCAAAACCATTGCCGATATCATTAAAAAATTGCAATACGGATCCGCCCCGTTCCGTCCGTAAAAAAAACGTATCAACCGTTCCCGAAACGGAACCTTCGTTTTGTTTTTCATGCTCTCCTCCTACAATCATTCGATTCTGAAAACAGTATACGCCGATATTTTAAACCGAATATAAACAAACTTCCGGTTTTTATGAAAGAAAAAGATCGGAAAAGTCTACCGTCTTTTCCGATCTTTCGGATCAGCAATTCACCGCTTTCATTTCCTCGGAAGTTTCCGCGCACTGATTGACCGTAACAGGATCGCAGAACGTGGGAACCGCTTTTCGGATTGCCTGCTTGATCCTCGGAGAAGCAAGCTCGTTTTTACCATCCTCTACCGCACGGCAGAGCAATTCCATTTTTTCATCCACTTCCTTACGGGAAAGCGGGGTGTCCTTTTCAATGAAGATCATATTGTTATCGGTCTTTGTCAAAGACTCGTTCTTCATCAACAGCTCTTCATACAGCTTTTCCCCGGGACGCAAGCCGACTTCCTGAATTTGAATATCCACGTTCGGCTCTAACCCGGACATGCGGATCATATTTACGGCAAGGTCGTATATCTTCACGGGTCTGCCCATATCAAGCACAAACAACTCGCCTTTCTTTGCCATGGCGCCTGCCTGAATGACCAACTGCGAAGCTTCGGGAATGGTCATAAAATACCGAATGATCCGCTTATCGGTCAACGTCAGAGGACCTCCGGAAGCGATCTGTCTTTTGAAGAGCGGGATCACCGAGCCGTTGGAACCGAGCACGTTTCCGAAACGGACCGCGGCAAACGTGGTTTCGCTGTCCACACGGCATTGAATCACCATTTCACACATCCGTTTAGATGCACCCATGATATTGGTGGGATTGACAGCCTTATCCGTGGAAACCAAAATGAATTTTTGTACGTGGTACTTTTCCGCCATGTCCGCGGTATTATAGGTTCCGACAACATTGTTTTTGATCGCCTCGCATGCGCTGTGCTCCATCAAAGGAACATGCTTATGTGCGGCAGCGTGAAAAACGATGTCGGGATGGTATGCCTGAAAAATACAGTCCAACCGGTCTCGATCTCGCACGGAGGCAATTTCAACCGCAAGATCTAACCGATCGCCATAAGTACGGATCAATTCCTGCTGAATATCGTACGCGTTGTTTTCGTAGATATCCAAAATAACCAACTTTTTGGGGGAACATTTTGCGATCTGACGACAAAGCTCGCTTCCGATGGAACCGCCGCCACCCGTAACCAATACGGTCTTGTCTCGATAAAACCGAAACGATTCGCTGTCGTTCACAACCAACGACTTGCGGAACAGCAGATCTTCGATCCGAAAATCCCGAATCTGAACGCGCCGTTTTCCGGATAAGCCGTTCGCATCGTTGATCTCGGTGATCGGAGTATCGTATATTTTAATTTTACAGGAAGTACGGCTGTAAAATTCAAACAGTTTGGTAGCATTCTCGCTATCCACGTTGGTCAGCGCGATAAAGATCTCGCTGACATGTTGATTTTCAATAAAATCAAGGATCTTCTCATCTTGATAGTAAACTTTAAGCCCCGCAACTCTGCTTCCGACTTTGGATTTATCCGTATCAATAAAGAAAACGGGAAGATAGTTGGAGCGGTGATTATAGATCAACTCTTCCGCAAGCAGGGCTCCGATCTGACCGGCACCGACAATTGCCACGGGGATCTTATGCAGGTCCGCCACAGTTCCGTCGTGATGCTTGATCCGCTTGTACAACCACCGATACGAAAAGCGCGAAGCCAAGGTCAAAAGTGCAAACATCGACGCAATGGAAAGCAGAAGCCACACTCCGTTATAAATGCCGGAGCGCTGTCTGGAAATGCCCCATAAAGCAATAATCGCGATCACACAACCGGCTCCGTCCGCAAAGATCATCTTCAAGGACGCCATGGAGTTGGTATAGCGCCAAACATTGGAATAAACGCCGAGCAACACTCGCATCAGCAGAATACAGCACAGCAATACCAAGCAGTTGATCCCGTAAACGGCAAAATCAAAATGCAACCTTGTGTCGATACAGTTCAAAATGAAATAACAAAATATACATACTGCCAAATACAGACAGATATCGATCAAACATAATAAAAAGCGCCGCAACCTTGAATTTTGAAACATTTTTTTCAATGATGACCACATTTTATTTACTCCTCTAAGCTATCAAAAAGATACCATGGGACAAAGTGTGCAAACCGAAACACGATCAGACCTCCGAGAAGGAAAAATTCCGACGAACGCCCTCCCACTGTTGGTCACGCAAACTCATCACGATCGGAGTGCCGTCCGAAAGCGTATATCCCTCGGCAGATGCGGAACCCGAATATTCCCCCACAAGGTCTTTCCACGCGATCCCGATTTCCGGATCATTCCAAGCCAATCCGCCTTCATCGTTCGGATGATAAAAATCGGTACACTTGTAGCAGAACTCCGCGCGGTCGCTCAACACCAAAAAACCGTGTGCAAATCCCTGCGGAATGTAAAACTGCTTTCGGTTTTCCGCAGTCAACTCAATTCCGAACCATTTCCCGTAAGTTTTGCTGTTTGTACGCAAATCTACGGCAACGTCAAACACACTGCCAAGAATCACACGTACCAACTTTCCTTGCGGAAATTGCTTTTGAAAATGCAATCCGCGCAAGACCCCTTTGACGGAACTGCTTTGATTGTCTTGTACAAATACCATATCCAACCCGGCATCCTGCATGTCCCGTTGGTTGTAGGTCTCCATAAAATAGCCGCGACTGTCGCCGTGTACCGTCGGCTCGATCACACAAAGTCCGTCAATTCCGCCAACGTTCTTTTGAACTTGAATCTGTCCCATCTGTATTGACTCCCTCAACGATTTCCGTACATTTTTTCATAATAATTACGGTATTCTCCGGAAATAATGGTCTCCCACCATTCCCGATGCTCCAAATACCAAGCAATGGTCTTTTGAATGCCGTCCGCGAACTTGGTTTCCGGAAGCCAACCGAGCTCGGTGTGGATCTTGGTGGGCTCGGTGGCATAGCGCATATCATGTCCCAAACGATCTGCCACATACGTGA
>CAYPIV010000042.1:0-7452 GCA_964410895.1 uncultured Ruminococcus sp.
TGCTGAAAGTAGAGCATCTTTGCCAATATTTCGGAGCGAAAAAAGCCGTTGACGACGTCAGCTTTGATATCAAAAAAGGAGAAGTATTCGGTTTGGTGGGAGAATCCGGATGCGGAAAGACCACAACGGGACGTTCCATTATCAAACTGTATGACATTACCTCCGGAAATATTTACTTCAAAGGGATCCGGATCGGTGCGGGAATTCGCTCTTATCAAACGACCATTGCGGATGCAAAGCAGAAAATGAAATCGGCTTCTCCCGAAGAGCAGGTACGTTTGAAGCAATTGATCGCAGAGCAGAAAAAAGAGATCCGTGCCGCAACGCACGATCAAAAAAGATGCGACAAGGAATATCAAAAAGAGCAGACTGCAGCGGTAAAGCAAAAATATCTCCCGCTGTTGGAGTCCGCAACGGGTGCAGAGCTTGCACAATTGAAAAAAGAATACAAGAATGCGCTCCGCAAAGCGAAAAAAACGCGGTTGATCACCAAGATCCAAATGATCTTCCAAGATCCGTCTGCTTCTTTGGATCCCCGAATGACCGTAGAGGAAATCATCTCCGAAGGGTTGATCATTCAGGGGGAACGGGATAAAAAGGTCATTCATGAGAAAGTTTTGGAAATGCTTCGGTTGGTCGGTTTGGTCGACGAGCACGCAAGCCGTTACCAGCATGAGTTTTCCGGTGGCCAAAGACAGCGGATCGGCATCGCGAGATCGGTCATTATGCAACCGGAAATGATCATTGCCGATGAACCTGTATCCGCGTTGGACGTTTCGATTCAGGCACAGGTCATCAACCTTTTGAACGATCTTCGCCATGACTTGGGACTGACGATCCTGTTCATTGCGCATGACCTTTCGGTCGTTAAATATTTTTCCGACCGGATCGGCGTTATGTATTTCGGGAAAATGGTGGAACTTGCAAGCTCGGATGAGTTGTTTGCGCATCCGTTGCATCCGTACACAAAATCCTTGCTTTCCGCAATTCCGTTGCCGGATCCGAAATACGAGAAGAACCGCAAACGAATCGTATACAATCCGCTTGCCGAGCATGATTATTCCGAAGACAAACCGCAAATGCGGGAAGTTTGCGAAGGACACTTTGTGTACTGCAACGAAGCCGAATTTCAAAAGTATCAGGCAATGCTTTCCGAATCGTAAAGGATCGAATACGCAATGAACCCAAATAAAAAGAAAGCGTATGCGGTGTGTTCCGGGATTGCATTGGTTTTGGCATTGATCTATGCCGTTGTGAAACAAATCTTTGTATTTGAAACGGCGAAAGAACTGTTTAGAGGACTTTCCGATTCTTTCCTGCTCCCCGCGGTTTTGCTTGCGGGAGTCGGCGGGTTGGGATGGATCGGCAGTCAGGGCTTTTTCGATATCATTTCCTACGGTACCAGAAGTTTTTTAGGCGTTTTTATCAAACCGATCTCCGCCGATCTGCCGAAAAACTTTTATGATTATCGTGAGCAAAAGAACGAAAAAGGTCGAAAATGGTCTTGGGAAGCAGTGGCGGTCGGATTGCTTTCTCTCGCGGTCAGCGTTGTTTTTCTGATCCTATACTTGCTTCTGTAATCATCGGAAGGGGACCCAACTGTTGTTGGGTCCCCCTTCTTGGTATTTGGAAAAGGCGGATCGGAATGTTCGAATGCGGATCTCCAATTCGGGAATGCCGCAAAACTCAAAATTCCAGTGGTACCTCTGTTTCAATTTTCCGATATGCGATCCTGCCGAGACAGAATCGGTTGTCCGGAGGAGCGCTTATGTACCATACGTATCGGAATATTGTACGGTATCCTCCGAGTGCGATCTACGGATCCGATCACGGGATTCGAACATGGCGGATCTGCGTATGCCGCACAGGTTTTTCTGTGCTTTTCCGTCGACCTGCCGCAACAACCTTACTGTTTCCGGAAACCGTACACCTATTTGTAAATGTAACGGTTTCGCTTCCGGACACCAAAGGTTTTCCTTACAGTTTCAGCACTGCGTCAAGGCAGAGCGTCAGCGCATATTCGTATGCGTTACCACCCCAATTTCGCTCGTCATATTGATCTATGTCGGCAAGACTGTCCGCTGTGTAGAGGATCATTCCAAAGGTTGCCCCTCTGAAAGCGGAAACGGCTGCCAATGCCGAGCACTCCATTTCGACAACGGCACACCCTTCGCTTTTGCGGTAGGCGACTTTTTCCTTGGTTTCACGGAAGAACCCATCCGTGGACCAAGTGATTACCTCGCGGTACTTCATTCCGTGCTCAAGTACCGTTTTTTCAATTGCGTACCGAGCTCTTTCGCTGATCTCCAAAAAGCGGGAAGGGGGTGCGTAGTGGTAGGATGTGCCTTCGTCACGCAAAGCCTTACTCGGTACAAGAAACGTACTTTCCGGGAACTTTTCCAAAGCACCGCAAGAACCGGCGGAGATGATTTCACGCACACCGTAGCCGATCAGCCAATCCAAGATCTGCGCCGCGGGCGCAGCCCCTACGGGAGCTTGGCAAAGTGTGATTTCTTCCCCTTTGTAGTTCGTTACGTAGATCGGGTAAATTTTTGTTGCACTGACGAATTCAGACACTTTGCGTGTTTCCGTCTTTCGTGCGTATTCGTCAATATATCCGCCGAGAAAAGCAAAAACGCATTTTCTCGGGAGCTGTAAATCGAATCGTTCGTGAGTGGGGTTGAAGACTGCCGTCTGTTCGGTATCAAACTCCAATATCGGCAGTTCGTTTTTGGTGATGCTCATTTGACCGTTCTCCTGATTTTTATAGACTGTTCCGAAAGCTGTATTCTGTGACGGATTTTGGGGACGTTTCCGAATTGCCGTTTGGCATACGGCAGAGAGACAGGACGGATCGTAGGATCTGACTTGACCTCACACCCGAATATCTTCTGTTGTTTTTTGCGTGGTATGGGAAGTGGCAGTTGTACTGCCCGTTACGGCATTTCGACTCCCGAGAGGCGGTATTCGTTTTGAACACGTCGGGCAAATGGCATCTTCATCCGTACATGACTCCGTCACAAGATCGCCCCTTATTATAACATGGCTTCGACTGCCTTTTCAAGCGTTTTTCGAAATTCGCCGGAACCCGTGTTAAAATCCCGTTTCGCAGTTGCCGATCGCATCGGCTTTTTTACCTCTTGATCGGTACACGGATTCGGATTGATTGCTTTTTCCAAGAAGAAACGGTCGGATCCGAAAAAAAGAGACCGTTTGATTGCGTCTGCGATCCGGACGCGGGACTTGTCCGTTCCATAAAAAATGTATTGACAATCCTTTGATGACATGATAAAATAATGACAGAAGAAAAAGAAGTCAAACAAAAATGAGGAGAACTTGACATGAAAGTTTATTTATCGGATGAATTGATCCCCGGGACAAAACTGAAACAAGCGGAAATGGGCGGCGTTACCGGGTTGGATTTTTTGAAGCAGGTATTTTATATCAGTGAGGGTGTAATGCTTACGCAGATCCGCGATATCTCCGGCATTGACAGTTCCACGTTGCAAAATTGGACCAAACGCGGTTGGGTAGCCAACAGCCATTTAAAAAAATACGATATTGACCAAGTTGCGCACATTTTGATCATCAATATGCTCCGTTCTTGCATGCAACTTGACAAAATTGCTTTCTTGATCCAATACATCAACGGGGATGTGGAGGATACCTCGGATGATATCGTAAGAGATTCCGAACTGTACGATTATATTTGCCGCACGTTGGAATACATGAAAGACGGGCAAAATGAAGTGGAAGGGCTGGATCTGCTGATCGAAAAAGTGACAAAAGAGTATGTGGAACCCGTGGCGGGAGGCAGAACGCGCTTGAATGCCGCACTGAAAGTGATCGTGGTTGCTTATTGCGCTTCAATGCTGAAACATTCGGCGGATGAATTGATGGCGGATCTGATTCTGCCTTCGAATCGTCACGAAACACATTTTTAATTCGAAACGGGATCCGCATCCTGTTGCTTGGGGACAGGATGCCGAAACATGCGGGAATCGGTTTTGCGGTTCACCGCGTTAAGACGACCGAGGACTCACTTCGGTCGTTCCGTTTCTCTGCGGATCTTGACCGTTGGGTACGAAATCTCAATGTTCTCTGCCTGCAAACGGGAATAAACGGCTTCCAACAGTTCAAACCGAACCCGAAAATGATCCTCCGATCGACTCCAGACCCGGAGGATTATAGTTAACCCGCTGTCTCCGTAATCGCCGACGTGACAAACGGGCATCGGTTCCCGTAATATGAGCGGATGCTTTTGCGTTTCCTTCAGCAAAACGGCTCGGATCTGTGAAACGGAACTGCCGTATGCCACGGGAACGGTCAATTCCAATCGGCGTGTGGAATATGCGGAAAGATTGACAATGGTGTTTCCCATGATCTTTCCGTTGGGAATGACGACCCGAAGATGGTCGGCTGTTTGCAATACGGTATAGAAAATTCCGATATCCGTAACGATCCCGGATTCTCCCTCTACGGTGATCCGGTTGCCGAGGCGGAACGGTCGAAACAGCAAGATCATAATACCGCTTGCAAAATTGCTTAAGGATCCCTGCAATGCAAGCCCTATGGCAACTCCCGCCGATGCGATCGCGGCGGTTACCGATGCGATGGGAACTCCCAAAATGGCAATGATGACAAGCACTAAAAGAAAATAGAGTGTGATTTGGATCAAATGCGTCAAAAAGCGCTTGATGGTCTCTTCGGTGCGTTGCAGAAGTTTCCAATAACGGAGGCGCCGCATCAAAAAGGAGATAACGGCTTTTCCGATCAGGAAAACGGCAGTTGCGGCAATCAGCTTTCCGATAATGCTGATCGTGATTTCGGTGATCTTGCTGAAAAATGGTTGCATCGGCTCCATGGGAAACTCCTGTTTTGACTTTTGTTGTGATCTTACATTCCGCACGGGAATGCGTTTTTTTCCTTTCGGCGGATCGATCAAAGACATGGTGTAGGTGAAAAATTCGACAAGAGATCTTTTCACTCTGCTTAGAACGGATCCCAACCCAACGGCAGGACCGGAAAAGCGGTTGTGCCTGTCGGACGGCGGCAATCGGTTTGAAG
This sequence comes from uncultured Ruminococcus sp., assembly GCA_964410895.1. Classification (GTDB taxonomy): domain Bacteria; phylum Bacillota; class Clostridia; order Oscillospirales; family CAG-272; genus UMGS1865. The sequence goes on from CAYPIV010000042.1 coordinate 5,068, forward strand.
AATCTGATGCGATTGGCAGGCTGTTTGATCGGAAGAAAGGAAGAAAATATGAAACGTGTGATTGCCTGTTTGACGGTCATGCTTCTGCTTTTTCAGGGAACGGCATGCGAAACTGCGAAAGAAGATCCTCTCATTCCGGTGCAAACGGAAGCCGATCTGCCGTTGGTCTCGGTTCCGTTTCTCGGATGGCAGACCGCTTGTGACTTTTTACGTTTCGACGGGATCGTGGATGTTTCCGAACGGGCATACTCCTATTCCGAAATGGTTGCGGATCTGCGAAAGCTTTCCGAGACCTATCCCGATCGCTTTTCGGTGGAGAATATCGGTACTTCCGTTGCGGGGCGAACATTGTATCTCGGGATCCTCGGAAACCGAAATGCCGCGCGTCAGGTGATCGTGACCGCCGCGATTCATGCAAGAGAGTATTTGACCGCACTTTTGACCATGAAGCAGATCGAATTTTACTTGCTATACTACGATACGGGTTATTACAACAATATTCCCTATTCGGAGCTGTTCCATTCTTGTTGTTTTTACATCGTACCGATGTGCAATCCGGACGGTGTGATGCTTTCGCAAGAGGGGATCTCCTCCGTTTCGGACAAACGCTTGCAAGATGCCATTGCGCAGATCTATCAAAACGACCTGCGGGACGGATTTACCAATCAGACGGATCTTGACAGCTTTTTGCAATATTGGAAAGCCAATGCGGCGGGAACGGATCTCAATCGCAATTTTGACGCGCTTTGGGGAGAATACAAAAATATTGACCGCCCGTGTTGTGCTCGCTATAAAGGACCGTGTGCTGAGTCCGAACCGGAGACTCGTGCATTGGTCGCACTCACCAAGCGGCTTCCGAACGTGCGCGCCGTGCTGTGTATCCATTCGCAGGGAGAAGTTTTGTATTGGAACTGCGGACAGGACGAAACACTGCAAGCAAATACTCTGAAATTTGCGCACGCCGTTTCCGCGAGAAACGGATACCGGATCCTGTCACAACGGCACAATGATGCTTCTTTCAGTGATTGGTGTGCTTTGAAACAAGGGTTGATCGCTGTTACGGTGGAAACGGGAAGCGGGACCTGCCCGTTGGAGATCGAACAGTTTCCGCAAATATGGGAAGATCATTACGATCTTTTGCCTTTGACAGCCGCTTATTTTTATTCATAAAATTAACAATAAACAAGTTTTGTGTGTTCTTTTTTTTGAGATTTTTGCTTCTTGACAAAAGACCGAAAACAGAGTATAATATCAAAAAATATCCGTAGGGGAGATGATCTTGTGAAAAATTCTGTGATCCAAAAGACCGTTTACTGTGCACTTGCCTGCGCGTTGGTGTTTGTCGCAACCATGCTTGCCGTTCCCGCACCGTTGGTCGGAAACGTGAATCTCGGAGACGGTTTCCTGTTGCTGTGTACTTGTCTTTCTTCCTCTCCTTTGGTCGCGGTTGCTTGCGCGTTGGGAGCGACCTTGTCCGATGTGGTGGGCGGATATGCGATCTATGCACCCGCAACGTTTTTGATCAAATTGTTAATGGGACTTTGTGTCATCGGTATCCATCGCGGATTGATCCGAATGCGGTTTCCCGCAGTCCCCGCGCGTTTGATCGGATCGATCTTGGCGGAATGCATTATGATCTTCGGATATTGGGGATATGAATCCGTTGCATTGTCCTACGGATTTCTTGCCGCTGCCGCCAACATTCCCTTTAACGCAATGCAGGGAGCAATTGGGATCCTGCTCTCGCAGATCTTGGTGCCGATCTTGCAAAAAACAAAAATTTTGCAGATGGGGCAACATTCCGATTCAAAATAATCAGATTAAAAAACGGGTTTTACGATCTTTCGGGTCTTTTTCGGGAAAAACGGTTTCGTTCGGTGAGATTTGAAACATACGTAAAAAGCACGGAAGGAGAACGTTTATGCAAACAAAAACAAACAGAGAAAAAATCGAGCGGCTGGTCCTTTTGGCATTGCTGTCGGCGATCGTCGCGGTGTTGTCCTATTTCGGCGGTTTTATCAAGATCGGAGGTTTGGCGTCCATTTCGTTAACTTTGGTTCCGATCGTAATCGGTGCCGCACTGTGCGGTCCGTTGGCGGGAGCATGGCTCGGCGCGGTTTCCGGTGTGATCTTTTTTACCACGGCAGACGCTGCTTTTTGGTTGGGGTTGCACGTGTTCGGAACCGTTTTTACGGTCATGCTGAAAGGAATTCTGTCCGGTCTGTGTGCCGGCTTGGTCTACCGTGCGTTTCAAAAGCGCAATCAATATGTTGCGGTCTTGGTCAGCGCGGCGGTCTGCCCGGTGGTCAATACGGGAATCTTTTTGTTGGGATGCGTAACCTTTTTCGTGGACGCGGTCAATCAAATGGCAATGTCGTCCGAGTT
>CAYPIV010000043.1:0-7408 GCA_964410895.1 uncultured Ruminococcus sp.
AAAACTGTCTATGATCCCTTGGGACTATAACCTTGCTTTCGGTACATTCCAAGGCAGCAATGCAACAAGTACAGTCAATACCCCGATCGATTCTCCTGTTGATAACGGTTCCAATGAAGACCGTCCTATGTGGAATTGGATCGTTTCCGATGAAGAATACACGGAAACTTATCATCGGTATTTTTCTGAGTTTTTAAGTAGCGTGGACATTGCCGGAATCATTGACAATGCCTATCATTTGATCAAGGACTATGTGGCAAAAGATCCAACCGCATTTTACAGTTACGAAGAATTTGAATTGGGCATTGAAACCATCCGTCAGTTCTGCGCGCTTCGCAGTGAGAGTATTTCCATGCAATTGGAAAGCGGGGAAACCACCTCAAACATGAATTATGCGGATGCGTCCGGTATTGCTCTGTCTGATATGGGAACGATGAAAGTCGGAACTGTGCCGAATATGCCCGATGATTCGAAAAAATTCAATGATTCTGCTCCCGATCACACAGATGCACAGATCGCCCCGACCGCGGAGGGAAGCAATGAAAATAACGTGCCGAGCGGGTTCTCAGGTGAAATAGATGAGATTCCGGACGGTTTTGATCCGACTGATCTGCCGATGGGAGGCGGCGGGAATTTTCCGGATCCGTCTTTTGGGAGCGGAAACGGTAATATGCCATCCGGTGATATGGGAGCAAACGGTGAAAACGGGAATAACCGTCCCAACGGCGGTAACATGCAAATGCCGGGCGGAACTTCCTCGGACCCGGCCGACAATGCACTCTCCGCAGCTGACAGGACCGCATGGATTCGGATAGGTATATCGGTTGTTGTTCTGGCAGTCGGATTGCTGATTGCAAAGAGATACCGAGCTTGACCGATCGAAATCGGAACCGATGTTTGAAAGGTTCAAAACCGCGACCATGCTCGGATCGGTCTACGGTTTTGCGTCTTGAAAAGGTTTGTCGCCCCCGTGCTCTCGTAAGTGAGGAAGAGATTTGCAAAAGAAGGTCGGCGTGACAGGTTTGTCATGCCGACCTTTGAAGCGCTATGTTGCGTCCGTTTCTTTCGGATCTTTGTGAGTGGGAGTTCCCTAAAGGAGATTTTCCGCTTTCGAGAAAGCAAGATCGAAATGTTCCGCAGGCTCTTTTATCCTATCGATCCTATCAATAAAAACCACCGTTCCCGAACGAACGTCGGAAGCGGTGGTTTGCTGTCGATCGGATCTTTTATCGGATCGGTATCGGTCATAAGATCAATAGATCAATTGGATTCTTCTTCCTTTTTGCCTTTCAAAGACCAATCTACATTCGGGAATTTCTTCAAAGCCAACTGATAATCCTGATAGTTTTTCAGTTTGGTCTTGCGGAATGTAGCGGGAGCATAATAATCGGAATCGACGCGGGAAAGATCCTCATGAACAAGGATTGCGTTTTGATTAAACAGGACGGGGATGATCGCCATTTCGTCTTGGATCAAGATCTTTTCCGCTTCATGCAACAATTTTGCTTTTTGCTTGGTCCAACCGGAAGCGTCCTTGGTGGGTTTGATTCCGTAGGCATTGTAAACTTCACCGACACGGTTGTAAACCTCTTGGAAAGCTTCTTTCGTTTCGTAAATACCGAGGAAATCGGAATCTTCTTCGGACAAACTTGCGTAGTAGGGAATATAGTAGATGGCTTCCATGATGTTATTATACGCTTCGCTGTTGAAGCCGGTGATATGACCGTTTGTGCTGTACTGATTGGTTTTGGGGTCAATGGTCATTGCCATACCGGAAAAATCAAATGCGAAATTGGAGAGCATGGAATATGCATCTGCGGAGAATGCGTTGTAATCGAACAGAGCAATCTCGTAATCACAGTTTTGAATCGCTTCGAACATCCGATCATCGCAAACATCGGTCGGCGTATCGCCGAGTTCCGACGAGTAGTCGTTGTTCTCGATATTCCACATCTCTTCGCAGGTAACATCGAATCCCAAAGCGATCCAAGCGTCTGCGATCATTTGGGCAGCCGTTACGTGAACGTCGCTGTATGCGGAATATTTAATGGAGAAACTGTAATCTTCCGGAACGATCCCTGCCGAAGAGAGCAATGCTTTCGCACCGTCGATATCGGCACTGGTTTTGATCAAAGCACCGCCGGTGGTACGGAAGTCGCTTTTTGAATTTTTAATTCCTTCAAAGATCCCGGGACCGACCAGCGCAGTCGCGGCTTCCGCATACACGACCATATTTGCGATCGCATTCCGATCGATCGCCATGGAGAGTGCCTTGCGGACATCCGTATTGGCAAAAAGTGCTGTGCCGTCTGCACCGTCATCGATCAATGCGTTTTCGTTGAGAGAGCAGACCAATGTGGAAAGCGCATTGGTCACTTCCACCTGTTTTTTCACGGTCTTGTCCCCGCGGACCGACATGGGAATGTCACCGAGGTAGAACAGTTTGCCTGCATTGAAATCTTCAATCAATTCGGTTTCTGTCTTGGAACAGTCAACCAACAACCGATACGGTTTTACGGAAGAATCCAAAGAATCATGCTCGGTATCGCGTTGATAGTAAACATTGCGGTCCAAGGTAAAATACTCAACCGTTTTGGTTTTGGTATAGGAACTGCCTTGTACCAAATCAGACGACGGGTCTTTGGACTCTACCCATGCGTTGTTGTCCTCCACTTTGAGTTCGTTTCCTTTTTCGTCTACGCGATCCGCATAGCTGATCTTACTGAGTTTAAACGAGCTGCTTCCGACCATGGAAGAAGGTTTCTTTGCCCAATCGTCCCCTTTTACATAGGTCTCAAGCAGGGGAGCCGTTGCAATGTTTGTCAGGTTTAACAGGAATTGATCGTAATCGATCTTTCCTTCGAAAATGATCTTAACGACTTTTTCTTCCAAGGCCTCAATGCCGATGTCGTCAATGGAACAGTCGCCGTTCTTTACGGCACGGGCATTTTTCACATCGTAGAGCAGGGAAGCCGCAGCAAAGCTGTTGTTGGCATTCAGCAAGCGTTTAAAGGTAAACACAACGTTATCCGACGTAACGGGAGTGCCGTCGCTCCAATAGATATCGTCCCGAAGCGTCAGCATCAGGAAATATTCGTTATCACGCTCATTTTCGGTGATCGTATATTTCTTTACTTGCGAATTTTTGATCTTTCCGTTTTTGTCCAGCTCAAACAAAGTGTCGTAGATCAAGTGCAGAACGTTTTGCGTGTTCTGATTGTACAACGCATTGGCGGGATCAAAGTCGAAAATTTGGTCTGTAAGATACATTGTGATGTACGCACCGGGATCGGGATTTTCGTCATCCGCGTTACCGCAGGCGGCAAGGCAGGGGATGAGCATCACGGCGCACAGCAAAAGCGCAAGAATCCGTTTTGACATAATGTTGTAAGTCCTCCTGTAAGAAAAAATCGGGATCGGCGAAAGTCGCCACGCATGTCTTATTATACCTTATTTTCTATCCAATTTCAATAGAATAAAAAATGTTTTCGTGTATATTTTGTTAATTTTCTTGGAAAAATAAAGGACAATATGAGAACAAATTGAGACGAAGAGGTGTTTTTACTGGATGGACGGCTATACGGGAAGCGACCTTGCTTGCGAATGCGCAACGGAAACGGGATCTTGTTCCGCCGGAATTTCCAAGCGGGAAAAGCAGATCGGCGATTTCCGTTTGAGCAAGTTGCGCGTGGAGACGGCGGATGCAGCCGAGCGGTTGGGAAAAGACGTCGGGACCTATATTACGGTCGATTGCGGGCGGATCCATCTGCTGAGCGAGGACAATCGTATTTTTTTGGCTCACATTCTGTCGGAAGAACTTCGGGAAATGTCGGAACGCTTAAGCGGCAAGGAACCGGACGCGGGATTTGATATTTTTGTGGCAGGGCTCGGAAATGCCGAATTAACGGCAGATGCCATCGGACCGAAGACCGTTCGCCGTTTGAATGCAACGCGCCATTTGCGGGAACAGGAGCAGTATTTGTACCGAATGGTCGGCTGTTGCGCCTTATCTGCCTTTGCACCGGGAGTTTTGGGGCAGACGGGCATTGAAACATTGGAACTGTTAAAAGGAACGGTTCAGTTCGTGCATCCGGATGTGATCCTTGTCGTGGATGCGTTGGCGGCAAGAAGCTGTTCGCGCTTGGCAACGACCGTTCAAATTACGGATGCCGGGATCGCGCCCGGTTCCGGCGTCGGAAATCATCGTTCGGCGATCACGAAAAGCACGGTCGGGGTGCCTGTGATCGCATTGGGCGTTCCTACGGTGGTCAATTCCTCCACGTTGGTCTATGACGCGTTACGGGAAGCGGGAATTCGGGAGATCGCACCTGCCTTGCAAGACGTGTTAAGTACCGGAAAAAGTTTTTTCGTTTCTCCGAAAGAGAGCGATATTATCACCGAACAGGTCTCGCATTTGCTTGCAGATGCCATCGGTATGGCGTTTACCGGAAATTTGTAGCCGTGAACGTTTGACGCGGGCATCGAAAGACCGAGGATTCTTCGAAAAGCGGAAAGGCATATTTTGGCGGGGTGCGGCATACAGTGAAAGCGAAAACCATGCGAACGGAGGACTTGTAATGGAACAATTGCCGAACGGCGGAGCCGTTTCGTCTCAGCCGGACGTTTCCCTAATGGGGAAGGACCACAAAACGTACCGTGCGTTTGCCGTTTTTTTGATCTGCTGTGCCATGGGGATCGCTCTTTTTGCGGTATATGCAATCTGCCGCCGTGCAGAACAGTGGCAACCGACCGAGGATGGATCGATCCCCTCGATTTCGGATCTTACCGAATCCCCGTCAACGGGACAAACATCCGGTTTGACAACGGTACCGCCGGCGAGTTCGGAAGTACCGAAGTCGGAATTGCCGGAGAGGGCGGTGGAGATCCTTTCTTTCTGCTTTTCGGAAACCGCGGAACTTTTGAACGAAACGCCGTACCGTCCCGATCTGTCCGCACTTTTGAACGAATCGTTTGCGGAGCGGCAAATCGGGGAAGAACCGTTGGTATTGATCTTACATACGCATCCGTCCGAGGCATATCTGACGTCCGAACAGACGTATTTTTCCGAACCGATCGGAGATGCGACCTATTCCGATGATCGCGAGCGGAATCTTTTGAAAGTCGGATCGGTATTTTGCCGTGTCTTAAATCAAAACGGGATCCCCGCCATTCATTGCCAAACGTTACACGATGACTCCGGGTTGAGCGGTTCTTACGACCGTGCGGCGGAAAGTATCCGATGGTATTTGGAGCAATATCCGAGCATTCGCTATGTGATCGATCTTCACAGAGACGCGGTAGTGACCGATCATGGGGCGTATGTTCGAAGTGTTGCCGACGGAACGGCGGAGCCGACTGCGCAGATTATGGCAGTGGTCGGAAGCGATTGTAACGGGACCGCGGTGCCCAACCGAGAGCGGAATTTGGCACTTGCGGTTCAGCTTTGGCAAAAACTGAACGGCAACGGTCAAACGGTCTGTCGCACGCCCTACTTAAAAAGATCGTCTTACAATCAGGAATATGCACCGTGCTCATTGCTTTTAGAGATCGGAACCGGTGCCAACACCGTAGAGGAAGCCTGCCGCGCTGCGAAGCTTGCCGCCGAGGCACTGTCGCAGATCTTTCACGGAGAGTGACGGATATCGGATGAAAAGAGTAGGCGGAACCGCAGAAAACGGATCCGGAGGAGCAACATTCTTCGAAACCGCCGCAGATTCGCTTCCGGATCCGTCCCGTTTCGGTATGCGTCGGAGAAAAAACATGACGAAACGGCGCATTTCCTCCTGTTTTGCGGTCGATTTTGCGCATCTTTTCGCGCAACTTGTCGAAAGAGAGAAAAACGTGGTTGACAAATGCTTTCAAAAATGGTATAATCAAGGAAGCTTATTCCGCGTTTTGAAAACGGTCGGTTGAGCAAAGAAGTCAATGTTGCGGGAGTTTGATCATGTCAGAACAGCAGGATGTACAACGGAATAAGAGTACCGATCCATTGGCGGAGTCGGAGGCTGTGCGGGCAGAATTAAAGCAGTACCGGCAACTTTACGAAGAGCTTTTGGCAGAACGAAATTTGATGAGATCTCGGATCCGTTTGTTGGAGCAACAGGTGCAAACAATGGAGAGGTCGCATTCTTGGCGCCTGACAAGTCCGTTGCGGGCAACGTCCCGCGGGCTTCGAAAGATCCCGCTCTTCCGAAAGTTTTTCAAAGGACTTCGGTGCATTCGGGAGCACGGCGTGCGGTATACGTGGAAACGCTTTTTGGCAAAACTTCGGTTCCGAAAACAGGCGGCATCCCCTCTGTATCGCCCAAGTGAACTTGCCGAGCAGCGGAAAACGCATTTTTCGCAATCGATCCGGTTTAGTATCTTAGTTCCTCTTTACAATACTCCGGAACCGTTTTTGCGGGAGATGCTAAGATCGGTCTTGGACCAAACGTATGCCGATTGGGAATTGTGTTTGGCAGACGGAAGCGATGCCGAACATGCGGATCTGCAAGCGGTGATCGAGGAGGTTACACGGAAAGATCCCCGCGTGCGTTACCGAAAATTAGAAAAAAACTTGGGAATCTCGGAAAACACTAACGCTTGTATTGCAATGGCATCCGGAGATTATTTTGTTCTGTTTGATCATGACGATATCTTGCACCCCGCGGCGTTGTATGAGGTCATGCGAGCCATTTGCGAGCAGGGAGCGGATCTGATCTACACCGATGAAAATACCTTTTCCAAACATCCGAAAGACGCGTATTGTCCGCATTTTAAACCGGATTTTTCTCCGGATTTGCTCCGCAGTTACAACTATATTTGTCATTTAACGGTTTTTAAGGCATCCTTGTTGAAAACGGTCGGAGGGTTCCGATCGGAATTTGACGGCAGTCAAGATTATGATATGATCCTTCGGTTGACCGAGTCTGCGGAACGGATCGTCCATATTCCGAAAATATTGTATTATTGGCGTGCACACCGTGATTCGGTGGCTTCCGATATTTCGGCAAAACCGTATACGGTGCTTGCGGCAAAGAAAGCGCTTTCCGAGCATTTAAAACGGGTCGGGTTGAAAGGAGAAGTGCTGGATTCCGCTGTTCCGTCAACGTACCGCATGGCGTATGAGATCGAAGGACGACCGTTGATCTCTATTGTGATCCCCAACATGGATCATGCGGACGATTTGAAACGGTGCATTGCAGCGATCGAATCGCTTTCCACTTACCGAAATTTTGAGATCCTGATCGTGGAAAACAACAGCGTCGAACCTCAGACGTTTGCATTTTACGATCAGGTCGTGCAGGAGTATTCCAACGTTCGGATCCTGCGTTGGGAGGCACCGTTCAATTATTCGAAGATCAACAACTTTGCCGTTTCCCATGCCAATGGCGAATATGCGATCTTGCTGAACAACGATGTGGAGATC
>CAYPIV010000044.1:0-2024 GCA_964410895.1 uncultured Ruminococcus sp.
CCCTCCGGAACCGCCCCTCCGTTGTTTTCAATGCTCTCGATCAATGATTGCCAAAACTGCTCGTCCTCCTGTTGTACCTCATAATCCAAGGAATAAGATGTCGTATTTGACAAAATTCCTGCACCGAAAATGCCTGCGAGAAACGCCGCCAAAACCGCGATCCAAAACTGTTTTTTCAAAGCGTTTCTTGCACGTGTTCGATAATACGATGCGTTTTTTTGCAACGGCGGCATTTGCCAATCGGCATCTTGCGTGTTTTGTGTTTGAGATTGATTTTGATCCATGTCTGTTTTCCTTTCCGTCTGTTGAATAGCATTGCGGCACCACACCGCGTGACAAAGGTTATAAAGCGTTTACGATGCGGCGAAAGGTATCTCCCCGTTCTTCAAAATTGCGAAAAGCGTCAAAGCTCGCGCATGCCGGAGAAAGCAGAACGGTGTCGCCCCTTTCGGCGATCTGATGCGCACAGTGCACAGCATCGGTAAAATCCGGCTTCGAATAGATCGGCAACACTTTTCCGTGTTCCCGTTGTTCCTCTTTCAAAGCGGCATAGATCTTTTCCGCAGTCGCACCGGTCAGCACAACCGCCTTAGCACGTTGAAATAGGATCTGTGCCAACGGCGCAAAAGAAAGATGTTTATCATAACCGCCGCAGATCACGATCGGTCGCTCGCGCAATGCGGACAACGCAGCCGCCGTGCGGCTGGGTGTGGAGTCAATGGAACTGTTATAATACCGCACTCCGTTCACCTCTCGCACCCATTCCAAACGGTGCGCAACGCCTTGAAAGGAGGAGGCGACCGCCTCTGCGATTTCCGGAGAGATCCGGTCCGCAGTCAAAGCGATTGCGGTCATAAAATTTTCCAAATTGTGAATTCCGGGCACTCGGATCGATGCGATTTGTAAGATCCGATTCGTTTTTGCACCGTCATACCAAAGGATCCATCCGTCGGACGCATACACGGCGCGATCCCCCGGGCGAAGAAGATCCGAAAACGCACCGACGGATGTTCGAACGGAAGAAAACCAAGTGAGCCGTCCCGCATACGGAACCGCTTGCAGCATACGCAAACTTTCCGCATTTTCCGCGTTCAACACCAAGTCTCGGTTGCCCTCGTGCCGATAGATATTGGTTTTCGCAGTTACATATTCCTCCATATCCGTATGCCAATTGAGATGGTTCGGAGAGAGATTGGTAATCGCGGCGCATTGCGGAGATTGAGAAAAACTTTGCAATTGAAAGCTGGAAAACTCGACTACCGCAAAATCTCCCGCGTGCATATGTTCCAATTGCGGCAACAAAGGAATGCCGATGTTGCCTCCCACAAACGCTGAAAATCGTCCGCATGCCCGCGCTTGTTCCCGTAACAAAAGATGTGTTAACGTAGTGGACGTCGTTTTTCCGTCACTTCCCGTGATCCCAATGACATTGGCGGGCGTCAACTTTAAAAACAGCTCGGTTTCGGAAGTCAAAACAGCCCCTTTTCGAAGCGCTTGCACGAATGCCGGCAGATCGGGACGAAGTCCGGGAGACCGAAAAATATAATCGGCATGCAAATTTCGTAAACAATCCGCTCCTGCAATCAGCGGGATCTGCTTTTCTTCCGCATACTCTGCGGCAGGACCGAGCTCGGACCGTTCTTTTTGGTCATACGCGATCACGCGCGCCCCATGCGCGGGCAACCAATCCAGCAAAGGCAGATTGGAAATTCCCAATCCCACAACGGCGCACAAAGCACCTTGAAAATCGATATTCGGCGACGCCGCAGTCAAAACTGATCCCTCCGATCCCATCTCGCAACAAATTGCGTTCCTATATCCTCATATATACTTCTATTATATTACATTTTGCGCCGACTTGCAATAGAAAGCAGTGAAAAAATCTTTTTTTGTAAAAAAAGCGATCATCCTCTTTTCAAAACCGAAATTATCTGTTATAATAAAATGGATATTGTAAATTGCAAATCGATTGCAAACTTTCGCAATCGGGAAAGGAGCGCCTGTTTCATGGCAGAAAAAAAAGC
>CAYPIV010000044.1:2124-7361 GCA_964410895.1 uncultured Ruminococcus sp.
TTGCAAACTTTCGCAATCGGGAAAGGAGCGCCTGTTTCATGGCAGAAAAAAAAGCCAAGGAAATACAATACAACGACCAAAGCATCAAAGCGCTTAAGGGAGCGGACAGAGTTCGAAAACGTCCTGCCGTTATTTTCGGCTCGGACGGATTGGAAGGCTGCCAGCATTCTTTTTTTGAGATTTTGTCCAATGCCGTAGATGAGGCGCGCGAAGGACACGGAGACGAAATTTTTGTTACGGTCTACACCGATCACAGCATTGAAGTAGACGACCACGGAAGGGGCGTTCCTTTGGGATGGAACGAAGCGGAAGGGCGCTGGAATTGGGACTTGATCTACTGTGAGCTGTATGCCGGCGGAAAATACGATAACAACAACGGCAGTTCGGCTTACGAATATTCTCTCGGTTTGAACGGACTCGGTGCCTGTGCCACACAATGCAGTTCCGAATTCATGACCGTCCGATCCTACGACGGAACAACCGAACGAAGCATCCGCTTTCAAAAAGGAGAACCGATCGGAGAATTGGAGGAACGGAAACTCGGCGCCAAAGAGAAGCGAACCGGTACCACGGTGCATTGGCGGCCGGACTTGGAGGTATTTACCGAGATCTGCATTCCGCATGATTTCTTTCGGGATGTCATGCACCGACAATCGGTCGTCAACGCCGGGATCGGTTTCTTTTTGCGGATCGAGCAAGAGGACGGCTCTTTCACCGAAGAAAAGTTTTTGTACGAAAACGGGATTTCCGATTACATCGGAGAGTTGGTTGGCGAAAGCGCTTTGACAGCTCCTGTGCTTTGGCACATGGAATCTCAGGGGAGAGACCGCCAAGATAAAGAAGATTACAAATTCAAAGCGGATATTTCTTTTTGCATTTCCAACACGTCCAGCATATTGGAATACTACCACAATTCCAGCTATTTGGAATACGGCGGTTCTCCGGATCGTGCGGTCCGTTTGGCATTCACCTATGCCGTTGATAAATATTTAAAAGCCAATAATCGGTATACCAAAAACGAAAGCAAGATCACGTTCCCCGATATTGCGGATTGTTTGGTTTTGGTGATCAACAGTTTTTCCACGCAAACTTCTTATGAAAACCAGACCAAAAAGGCAATCAACAACAGTTTTATTTGCGATACGCTCAACGAATTTATGCGTCGGCAATTGGAGATCTATTTCATTGAAAATCCGAAAGCGGCGGAATTGTTTGCCAATCAGGTCTTGCTCAACAAGCACAGCCGCGAGACTGCCGAAAAAGCCCGCATTGATGTGAAAAAGAAACTTTCCGGAAACATCGACGCTGCCAATCGCGTGGAAAAGTTTGTCAATTGCCGCTCCAAAGATCCGGCGGTTGCGGAGCTTTACATTGTTGAGGGAGACTCGGCATTGACCTCCTGTAAACTCGGCAGAGATGCGGAATTTCAAGCCATTATCCCAGTTCGAGGCAAAACGCTGAACTGCTTAAAAAGCGATTATGATAAGATCTTCAAAAACGATATCATTACCGATCTGCTGAAAGTGATCGGGTGTGGGGTTGAGATCAAAAGCAAAAAGCAACGCGACCTCAGCGCGTTTAATTTGGAAAATTTGCGTTGGTCCAAGATCATCATTTGTACCGATGCCGATGAGGACGGATTTCAGATCCGCACCCTTTTGCTCACCCTGTTTTACCGCCTGCTCCCAACACTTTTGGAGAAACACAAAGTTTTTATTGCGGAATCTCCCTTATTTGAGATCACCACCAAAGACGAAACGCTGTTTGCTTACGATGAATTTGAAAAAGCCGAGCTTTTAAAGCAACTCGGCAACAAAAAATATACTTTGCAACGTTCCAAAGGACTCGGTGAAAACGAACCGGAGATGATGTGGAAAACCACCATGAATCCGGCAACCAGACGGTTGATCTCGGTTTCCCCTGCCGATGCCGCTGCGACCGAAATGATATTCGACACGTTGCTTGGCGATAACCTGCCCGCTCGGAAACGCTTTATCACCGAAAACGGAGATCGGTACATGAAGGACATTGACGTGTGAGGAATCCTCTATGAATTTATGTGATTACAAAACTGTTCAACAAATTATGGAAATGTTTCACCTGACATTTCGCAAGGAATTCGGGCAGAACTTTTTGACCGACCGTTCCGTTGTGGAACAGATCGCCGAATCTTGCTGTCCGGATGAAAACAGTACCGTTTTGGAGATCGGTCCCGGGATCGGGACTCTGACCGCAGAACTTTGCCGCAACAAAAAGAACGTGCTTGCGGTGGAGATCGATCGCGGCCTTATTCCCGTCCTAAAGTACACGCTTGGGGAATTTCACAATGTGACCGTTGTGAACGCGGATATTTTGAAAACAGATCTTTCTTCTCTCCTGCAACCCTATTTTCTGCAAGGTCCCATCTCGGTCTGCGCCAATCTTCCCTACTATATCACCACACCGATCCTGATGAAGTTGTTGGAAAGCGGACTTCCCTTTGAAAGCATTACCGTTATGATCCAAAAGGAAGTGGCAGACCGCCTGTGTGCAAAGGCAGGCAGCAAGGACTGCGGAGCAATCACGTCGGTACTTGCCTACTACGGTGTTGCCGAACCGTTGTTTCAGGTTCCGGCGGACCGTTTTATTCCCGCTCCCAAGGTGGATTCCACGGTCATACGGATCCGCTTGCATCGGGAAAAGCCGTATCGTCCCCAAAACGAAGCCATGCTGTTCCGCACCGTCAAGGCAGCTTTCGGTCAACGTCGGAAAACACTTTCCAACGCTCTCATTGTCGGATTTCCGGAGCTGAACCGCAGTCAGGTCAACCAAGCGATCGTACAGTGTGGATTGGATCCTACGATCCGAGGCGAAAAATTGGATATTGCACAGTTTACAACTCTTTCGGACCGTTTATCGGAGCAGCTGATCGCCGATCTTTCCGAAACAGCCACTTGATAACCGTCCTTGCCACGTGCAACCTCTCTCGATGTCTTGCGAAAAACCGTATCCGTCGGTTATGATCGGATGCGAAAAATTCTTTTCGCGCAATCTGTAAACGAGGTCGCTTATCGCTCCTCGTCGGTTCTCGCCGTTTCGGCAATGTGCATCCAATGCCGATATTCCTCGGAATCACGATCCGTGACAACCGTTTCAATGCCCTCCTGTCGGAACGAAGAGATCAAAAACGTTTTTACGGCATTGTCATCTTTCGATGCCGTACGGACAGCGCCTACCAAAAAGACACGTTCTACTTGCATGCCGATCACAAAACCGACCGCTTCGTTCTCACGATAGATCAAATATTGCTTGACACGATCGGCATTTTCTCGAAAGCAAGACGGAAGTGTTTCCGTTCCTTGGGAATCGCGCGATAAAAAATAGTGCAAACTACCGTCATCGGCATGAACAGCTACGCGTGCAAACGATTCTTCGCTGCGTGCTTTTCGCAACAGTTGAACCACATTGATGATTACCAATGCGCCGTTCATAACAGCAACCGGATACGCATTGCAAAAGCAAGAGTAGATACAACTGATCACCGAGCCGCAAATGTTGAGCCCCCTGAGTTTGGTCACGGAGGTCATCATCATGGACAGAATCACCAATGCGGTGCCGATATACCCAAATAATTCCAAATAAAAATTCATGGTTTCTCCTTCCGCCGAGCATCGGCACCGATCTGCGGCGCCGAACTGTTTTTCTTTTGCACGGCATATCATTATAGCAAATAATCAAGCATTTGTCAATCGGTTTCGAACGGCGCCGTTTCTTGAGGCGCACGATCGGTCCGAAACGGCAGGCTTGAATCATCGGATCCGCCCTTGCGCAATCATTGCTCTGCAATGCAAGATCGTAAGGGGATCGCAGAATTTTTCAAAAAAGATCGGAGGCGTTTTTTGATGTTGTGGATGATTGCCGCGGTCGGATCTGCCGTTTTTGCGGGAATCACGGCGATCCTTTCCAAATGCGGTGTTAAAAATACCCATTCGGATGTTGCTACCGCGATCCGGACTTCCGTTGTTTTTGTGTTCGCATGGCTCATGGTCTGGCTGACGGGAACTTATCGGACCTTGCCGACGGTATCGCCGAGATCGTGGATCTTTCTGATTCTTTCCGGTCTTGCCACGGGAGCAAGCTGGATCTGCTATTTTAAGGCACTTTCCTTGGGAGAAGCATCAAAAGTTGCGGCAGTCGATAAATCCAGCGTGATCCTGTCCATCCTGTTTGCGCTTTTGCTCTTTCCCGAAGAAAGACACGCTTGGCAGATCAAACTCATTTGCTTGGCTCTGATCGGGATCGGAACGTTTTTTATGACGGATATTCAAAAAGGAACCGGCAAAAAAAGTTCGCTTTGGCTTCTTTTTGCGTTGTTTTCCGCAGGATTTGCCGCCGCAACTTCCATTTTGGCAAAAATCGGAATCGAATCGGTAGACTCCAATGCGGCTACGGCGATCCGTACATCGGTCGTTCTGCTGATGTCATGGTTGATCGTCGTTGCCAAACGGGAAAGCCGATTTGTGAGGCAGGTAACCAAAAAAGATCTTCTGTTTTTGGTCCTGTCAGGGATCGCTACGGGTGCAAGCTGGCTTTGTTACTATTACGCCATTCAAAACGGGCAAGTCAGCGTGGTGATCCCGATCGACAAAATGAGCATTTTCATTACCGTTCTGTTCTCAAGTACGGTTTTGAAGGAACGCCTCTCAACCCGCGCCAAGATCGGTTTGCTTCTGTTGACCGCAGGAACGGTACTGATGGCGATCTGTTCATAAAAGCCGAAAAGAACCGTGGAATTCCATTCGAAAGCGATCGGTTGGATCCGGCATCCGGATCTCTTACCCCGCCGCATCGGTTCGGTCTCCGAAAACAAACGAACCGAATGTTCGCATTCGGATGCTCGGTCCGGATCCTGTTCGTTTCCCATCAAAAAAGCCCTGAATGATCAGGGCTTTTTTTGATGACCTTTTGAAAATCTCCGTGATCGCACCGCCGAAGCCGTCCGAATTTCAAACGGAAGTCCCTTTCGGAACTTCCGTTTTTTCATTGCCGATCAAAAATGCGCCATTTTCCCCGATGGGTTTGACCTTGTGCATTTTCGAAACAGCGGTCTTATCTCCGCTTTTCCGCAACTTCCAACAAAGCATCCGCAAGGAACTGTTCAACCGTTTTGGTAACGGTTTCCGCCGCACGGTTTCGAACCGACACCGTATTGCTTTCCATTTCCTTTGCACCGATCACCAACATATACGGTACTTTTT
>CAYPIV010000045.1:0-5778 GCA_964410895.1 uncultured Ruminococcus sp.
TCCCGTAAGCGCACATCAAATTGTCGATCCGCGGAGAAGAAAAGAATTCGCCGTTCTTCCCCCACACGGATCCTGCGGCGCGGTTCACAACATACAGATCCGCTCCTACGATCGATTCCGGTTCACATTGCAATTCTTCCGCCAACAGCGTAAGCAGTGCATTGTTTCCCTCTTTTTCCTGTGCAAACAGCGGCAACATATCCACTGCCGGGTGATATGCATACCCGTTGTTGACCGTACGGTTCAAATGGATGGCAACGTTGGGGATCAGACACAGATCGCGATCAAAGTGAACGGTTTCGGAAGAAAACAGATCTCCGTCCTTGCGGATCACACGTCCGGCAAGCGTCAACGGACGGTCCAGCCAAGTGGAAAGGATGGTTCCGCCGTAGATCTCGGTGTTGAGGCGCAAATATTCCCCGCATGTCTCAGACAATGCTTCCCGTTTGACTTTCAGCATAGGAGAATCGGTATGGCTTGCGGCAATCAAAAACTGCTCTGCCTGCTGTATGGGAAGCCGAAACGCAATGATCGAACTGCCGTTTCGGGTAACGTAATATCCCTGACCGGGTTGCAGATCCCAATCTTCCGATTCCCGCAACTCCGAAAAGCCCTGTTCCCGCAAAACGCTTGCCACCGTTTTTACCGCGTGGAACGCAGTCGGACTTTTTTGAATAAATTGGAGTAACCGTTCCGTTTCATTGCTTGTTTGTGTGCACATCTGTTTGCCTCCTTGCCCCTCCGATAGTCGGATGATTCCGCTAAATTAAAATATATACTATTATACCATGTCTCCCACGCAAAATCAACGGGTTTCCGCCAAATCAAACGGATTTTTCGAAATGGAAGCATCGGAAAAGCGGAACGCGTTCCGCCATCGTCGATCTTTGCTTTTGTCCTTTCGGGAACGGAGCCAAAACGGCATCCGCATTCGAGCTTAATCTCCGCGACGTTCCGACCGTTTGGGATCGTACGGAACGATCTCCGTGACCGTTAAGACCGCATCTCGAACCCGAAACCGAACGTCAAAGTGAAAAAAGTAGAATCCGTATTCCCGATCCGGGTCGTTTTGATAAGCGGGACGGGGATCTCCGCGCAATGCCGCAATCAACCCCGGCAACCGGTCCGACGGGATCTGTGCGGCAAGCTCCGGCGGGAACACCACTTCCAAGCGATCTTCCGCGGTGGTTTCCGCAAATCCCGCCACGGCATCCGATCTGCAATCCGAGATCGGCAGATACGGCTTGATATCGTAGATCGGCGTTCCGTCCATCAGATCTGCGCCGGAGACCTGTAAGACCGTTCCGCGTGAATCCGTTATCACTTTTTCCAGCCGAACGCAGGAAAGCCCGATGGGATTCGGGCGAAACGGCGAACGGGTAGCAAAAACGCCCATCCGTTTTTTTCCGCCGAGTCGTGGCGGTGTTACGGCGGAGGACCACCCGTCTCGCTTTACCTCGGAAAACTGCCACAGTAACCAGATATGGGAAAACTCCTCCAATCCGCGCATGGCGGCGGGATCCCGATATTCGGGTTCCATAACAACTTCTCCTTTGAGAGATTCGATCAACCCGCTTTGCCGCGGAATCCCGAATTTGGTCGGAAAATCCGTATGGATCCGCGCTATGACTTTCAGTTCCATGATGCAACATCCTCACAACCGGTTTGATCGAGTGCACAGTCTCAAAAACACGGTCTGCTTTCGTTCTTTGTATTTGATACGCATTTTTTGTATGCAGTTGTTTTTATTTTATCACGGGAAGATCAAAAAAGCAATAAAAAAATAGGTTTTCCGCCCCTTTTTATCGAAAATAGCACTTGCCAAATTTCGAAAACCGTGTTATAATGAGCTGTATTACACTGAAAATCAATTCTGATGGTCAAATTTGAAAGGGCAACTTCTATGAATACTTACGAATTGGCAAAAAAACAGTATGCCGCATTCGGGATCGATACCGATGCCGCAATGGAAGCCGTAGCGGAGATCCCCGTTTCCATTCATTGCTGGCAAGGAGACGACGTCTCCGGGTTCGAAGCTTCCGAACAAGCGCTTTCCGGAGGGATCCAAGCCACCGGAAATTATCCGGGAAAGGCACGGACTCCCGAAGAACTGATGGCGGATTTCGATCAAGTGCTTGCTTTGACGCCGGGTGCGAAAAAGATCAATCTGCATGCGATCTATGCCATTACCGGCGGCGAGACCGTTGAGCGGGACCGGCTGGAACCGCGCCATTTTGACGCGTGGATCGCCTATGCCAAAGAGCGCGGGATCGGCATTGATTTCAATCCCACTTTCTTCTCTTCCCCGAAAGTAAAAAACGGATTGACGCTTTCTTCCCCGGATGAAGAAACCCGTGCGTATTGGGTGCGTCACGGAAAAGCCTGCCGTAAGATCAGCGCATATATCGGCGAACAGCTCGGAACGCCCTGCCTTTGCAATATTTGGATCCCGGACGGCTTGAAAGAGATCCCGGCGGACCGTCTCGGTCCCCGCGCAAGACTGAAGCAGTCTTTGGATGAGATCTATGCGGTAAAATACGATCCCGCGTACATCATCGATGCCTTGGAAAGCAAGGTGTTCGGTATCGGTCTTGAAAGCTACACCGTCGGTTCCGCGGAATTCTACCAAAATTACTGTGCAAAGAACGGGATCTGTTGTCTTTTGGACAACGGGCATTATCACCCGACCGAAATGGTTTCGGATAAAATTTCTTCCCTTTTGCTGTTTTCGGAACATGTGGCATTGCATGTCACGCGCCCCGTTCGCTGGGACTCCGACCACGTAGTTCTGTTTGAAGATGAGCTGAAAGAGATTGCAAAAGAGATCGTGCGTAACAACGCGACCAAGCGCGTTTTGATCGGATTGGATTACTTCGACGCATCCGTCAACCGCGTTGTTGCTTGGACTGTCGGCGCACGCAATATGCAAAAAGCGTTGCTCTTTGCGCACCTGTTGCCCGCAGAATTGTTGACTTCGTATCAAAATGAAGCAAACTACACCAGATTGATGGCTGTCAACGAGGAATTCAAAACGTTCCCGTTCGGTGAGATCTGGGATGAATATTGCCGCCGTCAAAAGGTTCCCGTGGGAATGGAATGGTTGCACGCCGCAGAAGCGTATGAAAAAGAAACGCTTTCAAAACGGATCTGACCCGATCTTCTTCAAATAAAAAATTCGATCTCGGATCGCGAAAAATATCGGACCGCGATCGCACGATAAAAAGAAAGGACACCCTATTATGAAAAACATTTTAGAAGCACCGTTTATGACCGAAACCGTTCGCACTTTGACCAACTTATACCGTCTCGGCTGGGATGAACGGAACGGCGGAAATCTCTCTTATCTTTTGGAAGAAAAAGAGGTTGCACAGTACTTAGACTTAGATCGCGTGATCCGCGAGATCCCCATGACGTTTGATGCTTCCGCAGTATCCGGTAAGATCTTCTTGGTGACCGGAACCGGTAAGTATTTTAAAAACGTTCAGTACGATCCCGAAAACAACCTCGGTATTATTCGGATCTCCGCAAGCGGAACCACGGCGGAACTGCTTTGGGGCTGGAGCGACGGCGGAAAATTCACCAGCGAGCTGCCCGCTCACTTGATGAGTCATATCAACCGTCTCGCGATCGATCCAGAGCATCGCGTTGTTATGCACACACATCCTACTTATACCATTGCCATGTCTCTGATCCACTCCCCCTCCGAGCGCGATTTTACCAGATCCCTTTGGAAGATGCAGACCGAAAGCATCGTAGTATTTCCGGAAGGTGTGGCAGTGTTGCCGTGGATGGTATGCGGAACCAACGAGATCGGTGAAGCAACCGCGGAAAAGTTGAAAGAAAAAAGACTTTGCGTTTGGACCACACACGGGATCTATGGTGTCGGAAAAGACCTTGACGAAGCATTCGGCTTGATCGAGACCGTAGAAAAAGCAGCGCAACTGTACATGCTGACGGTTGGTGCCGAAAGAAGAAATGAGATCACCGACGATCAGTTGCGTGACCTTGCCGCGGCATTCCGTTTGAATTATCGGACCGATTATTTGGACTGAATCAAGCTGCCGTATCTTCTAAAACGGGATCTGTCTCTGTTTTTCGCAGAGGCAGATCCCGTTTTTTCACGGTGCAAAAAGGTCCTCGAGTCCGTTTTCGCGGATCGGTCAACCGTTCCTCTTTTTTTCGAACTTGCCGTGTTCCGATGTTCCGAGTCCGCCGATTCCACGGCGAATGCTGTCATATCCGAACTCCGTTCGAATGGAATCGATCGCCCGATCGACCCGCTTGGCGCGTTCCCGCTCCGCGTCCGGAAAGAATGAGATCTGCTCTGCCGCTCCTTCGGTCAATCCCGTAAGAGAAAGCCCCAACAGTCGGAGCGGAGTTCGTTTGTGCCAAAGTTCTTCCAAAAGCCGTTGCGAAATTTGAAAGACCTCTGCCGTGATATCGGTCGATCGTTCCAATTTCCGTTGATGCGAATGGTCTTGAAAATCCGAGCCGCGAACCGTAACCGCGATGCACGTGGCACTCATTCCATCCGCACGCATTCGAGAAGTGACGTTATCCGCAAGGGAAAGCAATACCTCGTGCGCTTCGTCCACGGAGGTAATGTCCCTCGGAAGCGTAACGGAATTGCTGTATCCCTTTGCCGATTCCGGAGTTGCCGAAACAGGAGAAGGATCTTCCCCGTTTGCAAAGCGGTGCAACTGTTCTCCGAGTTTGGTCCCCACCAAAGAACAGATCACGGAGAGCGGCGCTTTTGCCAGATCCCCAATCGTTCGAATGGAGGCTCGTTCCAAGCGGTTGGCTGTGGCGGAACCGACCGAAAACAGTTCCCGAACCGGCAAGACCCACATTTTTTGCGGGATCTCCCACGCAAACAAGGTATGCACGCGGTCCGGTTTTTCAAAATCGCTCGCCATCTTTGCAAGCAATTTGTTGGAACCGACTCCCACATTGACGGTAAAGCCGAGGGAGTCTCGAATTTCATTTTTGATCACTTGCGCGATCGATGTAGGCTCACCGTAAACCGAAAAGGTACCGCTCATGTCCAAAAAGCATTCGTCGATGGAATATTGTTCGACAACGGGAGCATATTTTCGGCAAATGTCAAGAAATGCACGGGAATTTGTTTCATACCATGCAAAATCCGGAGAAACGATGACCAATTCCGGGCATTTTCGCAGTGCGGAAGCGATCGGCTCCCCGGTGGAGACCCCGAATGCCTTTGCGGGGATCGACTTTGCCAAGATCACTCCCCGACGAGCATCTCGGTCTCCGCCGACGGCGGAAGGAAACGACCGAAGGTCGGGTTCCCCGCGTGCCACTCGGCGAACGGCTTCCCACGAAAGGAAAGCACTGTTCACATCCACATGAAAAATACACCGTTCCATTTTCGTTCTCCGTTCCTTGTTTTTCCGCCGTTGTCATGCGATACAATTTTCGAAATCGGCAGATTGAAATCAATATTTCACAAAATTAAAAAAAGATACGACTTCACAGGAGATCTTATCGTGCACGCAAATCGCTTGCTTGCATTTGCAATAACATGGTTCCAAAGCCGTCGATGCCGCAGCCGCGCATTGCGCGGACGGGACGAAGCCTGCGGAGTCCGAAAGCTTGCGTATGCAAGATTTCTCTGAGGTTATTTTACCATGCCGCAAAAATGTGTGCTTGCACGGACATTTTTGCAAAGCCGTCAATACCGCAACCGCGCATTGCGCGGACGGGACGAAGCCTGCGGAGTCCGAAAGCTTGCGTATGCAAGATTTCTCTGAGGTTATT
>CAYPIV010000045.1:5878-7290 GCA_964410895.1 uncultured Ruminococcus sp.
GACGAAGCCTGCGGAGTCCGAAAGCTTGCGTATGCAAGATTTCTCTGAGGTTATTATACACCAAACTTCCAAAAATAGCAACCGAAAAAATCAAAAACGGCATTCGAATCTTACAGCTGTTTGCGGATCTTGGCAAGGGCGCCCTTTTCCAAACGGGAGACTTGCGCTTGCGAGATCCCGATCTCGTCCGCAATCTCCATTTGCGTTTTGTTCTGATAGAAACGCAGCTGGATAATTTTTCGCTCCCGCTCGCTCAGTTGTGCCATCGCTTCCCTTAAAACAATATTTTCAAGCCACATTTCATCGCCGCCGGAACTGTCGGAAAGCTGATCCATCAGATACAGAGAATCCCCGTTATCGTTGAATACCGGCTCATATAACGAGATGGGCTCCACGATTGCTTCCATGGCATGCAAGACCGCCTCTTTGCTTTCTCCGAGCGATGCTGCAATTTCCCCTACCGTGGGCTCACATTCTTTTTTTGCCAGCAACTCCTCCCTTGCCTGAAGAGCGCGGTAAGCCAATTCCCGTACCGAACGGCTGATCCGAATGGCATTATTATCCCGCAAATACCGCCGGATCTCGCCGATGATCATCGGAACGGCATACGTGGAAAATTTTACATCCATGTCTACATTAAAATGATCCACCGCTTTTACAAGACCGATACAGCCGACTTGAAACAAATCGTCCAAATTTTCTTTTCGTCCCGTAAATCGTTGAATAATGGAAAGCACCAACCGTAAATTCCCGTGGATCAGTTCCTGTCTTGCCGCATCGTCTCCTTCTTTTGCCCGTTTCAACAGCTCTTTCTTTTCCTGATCGCTTAAAATTTTCAATTTTGAAGTGTTCACACCGCAAATTTCAACTTTGTTATAGTGCATTCTTATTTCCCCGCTTTTCTTTTCAAAAAAGTATTACCAAAACGGAAATGCACTATACAGAAATTCGAAACGGAAAGTCGATTTCCGTTCCCGTTCGCATCCGAAAAAATCGAAAAATCCTTTCAAAGTTGCTTTTTTCCTGCGAAAAACTTGATTTGCGTCATGTTTTATGGTATAATAGCCGCAGGAAGCCTTGCTGCGCAAGTCTTTCGGCTGCGCATGCCATGCGGCATTGACGGCTTTGCAAAAATGCCCGTGCAAGCACACATTTTTGCAGCATGGTATAATAGCCGCAGGAAGCCTTGCCATGCAAGTTTTTCGGCTACGCCTTGGCATGCTGCGCATGCCCTGCGACATTGAGGATTATGCAAAAATGCCCGTGCAAGCACACATTTTTGCAGCATGGTGTTACATCTGTGAAACACTTGCCATAACAGCCCCCAAACATTCATCCTTGCCGCACCTCGTGTGTCCGCAACATTGGCTGTTTCGTAAAAAAACCGTGCCAACACCGTTTCCCGCGTGTTT
>CAYPIV010000046.1:0-7253 GCA_964410895.1 uncultured Ruminococcus sp.
CCTGTGAAGCCCGGACTTTCCTCACGGTAATACCTTTCGGCAACATACCGCGCGACCGTTCGGCGAAGCTACGGTACTATTATATCGCAATGTTGGGAATTTGTCAAGTTTTTTTTCTTTTTGAGATGCGAATGGCAGGGAATCGGTAAGATCCGATGCTTCGGCGTTTCCGAAAGATCCAAACGGCAACGGTGCGCCGCATGAGCATCGTTGCCGTTGTTGAATTTTAAATATCGGTGACGGTAAAAATACGCTTGCACTGCGGGATCCTCAACAGGATCGCAGCTACGATCACCGTCAAAACGGTTTCCGGAAGCATATAAGCACCGTTGTAACAAATGGAATACAGCACGGGACGGTTGAACCATGTGGCACCGAAAGCGATGAACTCTTCATAGTTTGCCCAAAGGACGATCCCAGACAGGAAGTGGATCAGGAAACGCGCTGTGCAAACCAGAGCGATCCCTCCGAGAATCCCGGCACTTCCTTTTTTGCGAAACATTCCGGCAAGTCCGATCACTGTGTAGGCGAGGATATAATCCAGCAACAACGATGCGATCAGCATTGCGGGCGTCAATCCGAATGAAAATACGTGTCCTTGCAAAATTTGAAACCACGAAAAGCAGAACGCAGTCCCGAGCCCCCATTTGATCCCGTATTTGACGGAGATCAGGCAGATCGGCAACATGGAAAAGAGCGTTACGGAACCGTCAAACGGCAATTCCAAAAAACGAATGTAACTGAGTACGATGGCAAGTGCCAACATGATTGCGCTTTCGCAAAGCGCGCGTAATTTTTTGTTTTGCATGAAATATGCCCCCTGTTTTTTTGAAAATGAAAAACCGCACGAAATCTCCGTGCGGTTTCAATTCTGGGAGCCATGCGGCAATGCCCCTTTTTGGAATCTTCCTACGCCGGTATTATCCGTATCAGGTATAAGGGTTCGGCAAATTTGCCATCTCAGCCGTCTCTGTTGACAGCACCCCCGATTTTATGCGATTTTTTCAAAGAAAATCCATCGCGCGGCGACCTTGCGGTGACCGACACGAATGGTTCGAAAGCCGCCGGCGGTACCCGTGTACCTTCGCGGGGGAAGCGAGCCCCGACGCGTGCGAACGATCTTCCGTTTCGAACATTATAGCACGGTACGATCGGTTTGTCAAGTACCGAATTTCACTTTTTGCGGCAATTTCCGAGTCTGTTTCAGATCAGGTAATAATTGATCGCGACTTCTTTCATGGTGGGCGCCTTTGCCAACACGGCTTCGTCCAAACGGATCTCGGCATAGTGGGTTTGGCAACGTTTCAAAAACAAGGATTCGATGAGAGAACTGTTGAAATTTTCAAACCAAACGGTATTCTCCTCGGAAGAATATGCCGCTTCGGTGTACGGATACTTCATAATGATGTGGTATCCGAACGAGGATGAGATCAGCGTGACTTCGCCATCCTGCATGGAATCCAGCGCAGTTACGATATCGCTCAAATATTGATACTCGCTGCCGGAAGCGGAATAATCCACATTGCGATCCAAATAGTATCCGTCCGGGTGTTCGGTCAGGTCGTTGTTCGGGCTGGATGCGTCCGCTTCCACGGTGATCAGATCTTCGAAATCTTGATAGGTCGCTTTTTTGGTTTGTTCAAACAGGCGGTTGGCGCGCGCTTCCAATTCGCTCAGTTCCGTTTCGGTCATGCTGACGGTCTGATACGCGGTCGGATCATCCTCGTCCATCAGGTAGGAGCGTTTGCCGTTGATGCGGTCGTAGGCAACGGTCTTGTAGTTTCCGTCATTGTAAAAATAAATGACATCGCCTTTGGAATCGGTCATTTGACTGCCATCTTCATTGTAGCCTACCACCCCATTTTTGGTGTCGTAACAAATATGTCCTTCGTTTGCACCGGAGGAGTAGAAGTAGATATCGTCTCCGTTTTCATCGGTCTCGCAAACGAATCGATAGGAGGGCAGAAAGACCTGACGGAAATGGACGTAGTTGGCTTCCATATATTCGGTTTTGATGTCATCCCCGATCAGGGACGCGTTTTCCCCGTAAAGCGCGGTTTGCACGGCAGACACCTTTTTTTCCAACAGATAGGCTTCCCGCAAGATCTCATAATTGACGCCGTATTCCGAAAGTACGGAATTGAGCTTGGTTTTGGAACCGTTTCCGTCGGTCCGAAGCAATTCGTTCAATCGGTCGTCAACATCGGCGATCTCCGCATCGGACAACGACAGTCCCATTTCTTCAAACAAATACAGTGCCACCAAATAGGTGCGGCAGTTGTCTTGGATGCACATTCTGTAATATTCATCCAGCGTCATTTCCGTATCGGTTTGAAATTTGGAAGTGTAGTTCCAAAAGGCATCGCTTTTTGCGGTCATGTTGTTGATGGTCAAGCCGCCGTTTACCAAAGTTCCTTTCATACGGGTCAGCATCAACTCATAGATGTTGACGGAGACCGAAACTTTGATCCCGTTTTTTTCCAACGTCATCAGAGGTTTTCCCAGATCGGAGCAGGAGACAAGGCTCATGCCGAGAAACAGCACTGCAAACAGCAGGGTAAATGCGCGAAGGCACGGATTTTTTTTCATATCGGAATCATTCCTTTCCACATGGTTGCGATGAACAGCAGATCCGTTGTTCTTTTGCAAACTTTGCTCATTGTAATATTATACAGGAATTTCGGCGGTTTGTCTATGCCTTTTGTTTGCTGAATTCCGTATATTTTTCAAACATTTTGTAAATAAGCTCCAACGCATCGTCATCTTTTTGCAAGCGCAGGACCAAATGTCCCTCTCCGGACATCAGAACACGCAATTTTCCGGGATATTCCGCGGCAAGTTGCGACCAAATGTCAAAATCCAACCGTTGCGGATAAATGTGCACCTCGGATCCTTCTTGGCGTACGGAGGTGATCCGACACCGAACCGCCGTATTGTGGATCAATGCGATCCGAAGCAGGTTTTGCGTGGGGCGGGGCGGCTCTCCGTAGCGGTCCAACAGCTCATCGGTCATATCCTCCAAGTCCTCCGCGGTGGCGATGAGTGCGATCTTTTTGTACAACGCCATCCGCTGGGCGGGGTAGGAGACGTATTTTTCCGGAATAAAGGCATCAAACGACAGGGAAACGGTACATTCGATCTCCGGTTCTTCCGGCTCTCCCTTTTCCGATAAAACGGCACGGTTCAGCAATTTGATATACAGATCGTATCCGACGGCATCCATGTGCCCATGCTGTTCCGAGCCGAGAAGATTCCCGGCGCCGCGGATCTCCATATCTCGCAGTGCGATCTTAAATCCGGCACCGAATTCGGCATATTCGCGGATGGCTTCCAGCCGTTTTTGCGCGATCTCGGAAACGGAACGACCGGCGGGGTACGTAAAATAGGCATAGGCACGGCGGGAGGAGCGTCCGATCCGTCCGCGGATTTGATGCAATTGCGAAAGTCCCAAACGGTGGGCATCGGAAACGATCAGCGTGTTGGCATTGGGAATGTCCACACCGGTTTCGATGATCGTTGTACAGACCAAAATATCGATCTCGCCGAGCAGCATTTGCTCCCAGATCTTTTCCAACTCGTCTTTTTCCATTTTCCCGTGCGCAAAGGTGATACGTGCTTCCGGAATGGCAGCGGAAAGGGACGCTGCAAGTTCTTGGATGGTCTCTACCGTGTTGTGCAGGAAGAATACCTGACCGCCGCGGCGCAGTTCGCGCCGAATGGCTTCTTCGATGATCAGACTGTCGTATTCCAAAACATAGGTCTGAACGGGAAGCCGATCGTTGGGGGCGTCGTCCAATACGGAAATATCCCGGATCCCACCCATTGCCATATTCAAGGTTCGGGGGATCGGAGTTGCGGAAAGGGACAGAACATCCACTCCTTGGGCAATTTGCTTCAACTTTTCTTTCTGCGCCACGCCGAAACGCTGTTCCTCGTCTACGATCACCAAGCCCAAGTCATGAAACCGAATGTCCTTGGAAAGAATGCGGTGTGTACCGACCAAAATGTCGATCTCGCCTCTTGCCAAGCGACGCAGGGTTTGCGATTGCTGTTTGGCGGTGCGAAAGCGGGAAAGCATATCCGTGTTGACCGCAAATGCACGCATGCGGCTGAGAATAGTTTGGTAGTGTTGCAGTGCAAGTAAGGTCGTAGGAACCAAGATGGCGACCTGTTTGCCGCCGAGAACCGCTTTGTAAGCCGCCCGCAAAGCGACCTCGGTCTTTCCGTATCCGACGTCGCCGCACAACAAACGGTCCATCGGCATTGCTTTCATCATGTCCGCTTTGATCTCTTCCACCGCGGAAAGCTGGCTTTCGGTCTCTTCGTATTCAAAAGCATCTTCAAAGGCTTTTTGATACGCATCGTCTGCCGGAAAGGCATGCCCCGGGCGCCGCATTCGCTCGGCATAGAGCCGGATCAACTCTTTTGCCATATCCTGAACCGCCGCTTTGGCGCGGGCTTTTGATTTTTTCCAGCTGTCACTGCCGATCTTGGAAAGCTTGATCAGACCGTCATCCGAGTGAGCGCCGATATATTTTGAGACTTTATCCAGCTTTTCAACCGGAAGAAAGAGCTTGTCGCTTCCCGCATATTGAATGCCGATATAGTCCCTCGTGGTCCCTTCGCAGGTCAAAGCTTCGATTCCGGTATATCGCCCGATCCCGTAGGTCTCATGTACCACATAATCTCCGACTTCAAGATCGGCATAGGAGAGGAGACCGGCGCCCTTTTTTTTCTTTTTCTTTCGAAGCACGGATTTTGATGCGAAAGAAAGGGAACCGTTTTTGATCTCGGCATTGGCAGACAGCACCGCAACCTTCGGGACCAATAATTCAAATCCCGGGAGTGCATATTTCCATATGACCTGTACGGTACCGCGTTCCATGTTTGCCGGAGGTGTGCTTTCCGCGGTCAACAGGAAAGATCGATCTTTCAACCGTTCTTCCAACTGATGTGCAAAGGCTTCGTTTTCGGCAAGGACAATGCATCGGTATCCGCCAAGCACGTAATTTTGCAGATCCTCCAAAAACAGTTCTTCGTTTTCCGCATAAGAGACCGTATGGCGGGTTCGAAATCCGAACAGTCCTCCCAATTGGCGGTCGGTCACACGGTAAGCGATTGAGTCGATGTGCACGGTGATGTTTTTGGCGCAAAACGTTTCCCACGCGGAAGCGTTTTTGGCGTATTCGGCGTATTTCGGAGGAACGGTCCCTGCTTCCAAAAGCTCGGTCACGGTCTGCTGCAAGTGCCATTCGGACGCTTGCAGTCGATCGAGGATCGCTTTGGATCCGCGTTGCAAGACAAGACATTTTTCTTCAAAGTAGTCCAAGAGAGAGGTCCGTTCCGAGTAGATCAAGGAGATATATTTATCTAAAAAATGAACTTCGGTTCCGTCGCGGATCGCGTTTTCCAAAGCGGCTTTTTCCCGTTGCAGTTCTTCCGAGGTGCGTTCGTTCTTTTCGGTCCGAATGTGTGCGGCGATCACTTTTTTGACCGCTTCCAACCCGTTGACATCGGTCAGGATCTCACGAGCGGGGGTCAGGGCGGCGGAAGCGACCGTTTCCGACATCCGTTGGGTATCCGGATCGAAAATGCCCATGCGGTCGATCTCATCTCCGAAAAATTCGATCCGCAAGGCGTAGGAACCGACCTTGGAATTGCCGTCGCGGTCGCAAAACGTTCCGTGTGGCGGGAAGACATCCAAAATACCGCCGCGAACGGCAAACTGCCCGGGGCTGTCTACCGGATCGACGCGCACATACCCCGCGGACAGCAGTTGTGCTGCCAACGCTTGCGGTCCGGAAAGATCATTTTCCGAGACCGAGACGGTATTGGCTTGCAAAACGGACGGCGGTACGGTATAGCCCAAAGCGGCATCCGGAGTGGTCACGACCGCGTCGTAGGAGCGGGACATCAGACCGGACAGCACACGGAGCCGTTCGTGCTCGTATTCGTGGGATGCGGTGATATTGTAGAACGTCAGATCCCGCGCCATGTAAAAAGCGGGACGGATGCCGTGCTGTTCCAAGATCCCGCAAAGTCGCAGACAATCTTTTTCTTCCGGGCAGATCAGCAAAGCTGCTTTTCCGTCGCGGATCGAGGCGGTGTCCTGCAACAGGGAGATCAAAAAAGCATCCCCGGCTCCTTCGCAAAGTCCGCTTGCCGAAAGCGGCAGTGCTTTTTCGCGTCGGAAACTTTGCTCCAACGCATGCAACAGCTGACCGTATTCGGAATCCAGACGGATGGTATCGTTTAAAAAACTCATGTGCGGTTACGGATCCTTTCGGAGAGAATCATTCATATTTGCGGGCGGAAGGAATTGCATTGCCGCATGGCAGCGTCGAGATCTCCGTTCACGATTTGTTCGATCCCGGAACAGATGACGGGAAACGCGGTTTGCAGGGCGTGTTGGTCCGCTGCGGAAAATTCGGAGAGGACCCAATCTGCAAGGTCGTAATCCGGATGCGGTTTTTCGCCGATCCCAATGCGGATCCTCGGAAACCGGTCGGTTCCGAGACGGTTAATGATGTCTTTAAGACCGTTGTGACCTCCGGCACTTCCTTTTTGGCGAACGCGCAAACAGGAGGGAGTCTGTGTGATATCATCGGAAAGCACCAAAATGCGTTCCGCCGGAATTTTGTAAAACGATGCGGCTTCCGCAACGGCGATCCCGGATGCGTTCATCAAGGTTTGCGGTTTTACCAACAGGATGCGTTGTGAGCCGATTCGGGTTTCTCCGCACAAAGCGTGAAATTTCGCGCGGTCGATTTTGGCACCGTGACGTTTTGCAAAAGCGTCGATCGCCAAAAAGCCCGCATTGTGGCGGGTGTTGACGTATTTTTCACCGCAGTTCCCGAGACCGACCACGATCCATGAGATCGGCTCGGCGGAAACGGGATCGGTTTTGGATATTTGTTGAAAAAGTGCAAACAGATCTGACATGGGGATCCTTTCCGAAGAACGCAAAAGGCGCCCGGTTTTCCAAAACCGACCGCAATTTCGCATTTTCATGTGTGTGAACACAGTGTATGATCAATTTGGCTTGCGCGCTTGATCATGGATCTATTATACAATAAAAAACGGAAAGTGTCAAACCGTTTTCGGCCCTTTTTCGGTTTGTTCACAGAATGTTTACATAGAAAAGATCGGTTTATCCGTAAAAAACTATGGAAAAATCGGAAAAAATGTGCTATAATAACGTGAGCTGTTCGGAAAATGCCTTAAAACGGCTTTTTTCTTGCGGTTGAAGAAGT
>CAYPIV010000047.1:0-6992 GCA_964410895.1 uncultured Ruminococcus sp.
CCTTTGATGAACTTCCTATCCTTTTTGGGTCACATCATTTTAACACATACATTTTGCTATTTTTTTTGATATTTTTCCGAAAATCTTACATCCGACGGGATCCGAGACACGGTTTGGATCCTTACAGTGAGCCCCCGGTAAAAGAATCCAAGTACCATTGCCCATCCTGCAACACCAAGCGCAAGCGAACTTCGGTCACTTGTTCCGGTGTATCTTCCATCCATGCGTTCATCGTTACGTAGCATGCTTCCCGATTCCCCGGAGGGGTCACATGCATGGTAGAGTAGTCATATACGATCATTCCGGTGTAGAGCGGACCTTCCGAAACGGATTGGTAGATCCAATCTCCGTCCTCCAAATACTTGGCACCCGCAACTTGAACACCGCTGATCCCTTGGATCGCGTATCCGGTAAACAGTGCCGGATACACGACCTCCTCCAAATAATTTTTGCTGTATATTTTTTCCGACGCCGTTTCGATCTGCGACACCGTTGCGAATTTTGCATACGGAGTAACCATTTCATAAGAACCGGTATAGGAAAACTGATAGTACATCTGCGTCAGCTCGGCATATTCGGAGTCCGCTTCGTAGACAGGCAACCCGGCTCCGTAATACAAAGTGTTCAGTTCATTTGCCCCCTCTACCAATTCCACAACACGGTCATACAGCTCCTCGATCTTCGGAGCACTGCCGCAAGAGACAAAGGAAATACAGGACATGCACAGCAACATAACGGAAAGAATTCCGGTAAAAATTCGTTTCATATTTTCCCCAATTCAATGAAATTTGATCGATCCGTATTGCCGACAAGCTCGAAAGATACAATCATTCCTCGGAAGGCTCGGATGCAATCGGATCCGTTGCATCTTCCGTGTCTTGCCCAGCATCATCCGTCTCGACATTCGACAACATTGCGTCTTCCGCATCAAACGGATCTGTCTCCGAGACCGACGGCTCCTCTTCCGTCTCGCTCTTCGGAGTCACGGTGAAATTCACCAATTTCTGCCCCTCGCCAAGCCGCATAACAATGACGCCGCCGGCACTGCGCGAACGGGTCGGGATCCCTTCTACGGGAGTCCGAATAATGGTTCCCGTATCGGTGATCATCATCAGATCGGTCTCCTCGTCAACTGCCGCAATTCCCGTTAAGCGACCGCTCTTCTCCGTAATGTGGTAGCAGGTAACTCCTCCTCCGCCGCGATTCTTCATCAAACGGAAATCATCAAACGGACTGCGTTTTCCGAATCCGTTTTCGGTGATGCAAAGCAGGTCTTTCCCTTCTTCCACCACACAAGCACCGATCACGTAATCGTCCTCGCGCAACCGAATTCCGCGAACTCCGCGCGCAGTACGTCCCATTGCACGTACATTTCCTTCGGAGAACCGCGTTGCCTGTCCGTTTGCCGTAGCCAGCATAATGTCACATTCGCCGTGTGTGGCGATCACGAATACCAATTCATCGCCCTCGTCGAGGTTGATCGCGATCTTACCGCCCTTACGCTGGTATTCAAAATCCGAAAGCCATGTACGCTTGATCACACCGTTGCGAGTGATCATCGTCAAATACGTATCTTCGTCAAAGGCATCCACACTGATGCATGCGGTGATTTTTTCTCCCTCGCTCAGCTCCAAGATATTTACCAAATTCTGCCCTTTTGCGGTACGTCCCGCTTCCGGAATCAGATACGCTTTTCGCATTTGTACCTTTCCGGTATTGGTGAACATCATTAAGTAGGAGTGGCTGTTGACGGAAAGTACTTTTTCGATAAAGTCCTCTTCCTTAGTGGACATTCCGATAATCCCCTTACCACCGCGATTCTGTGCGGTATAAGAGTCGGCAGGCTGGCGCTTGATATATCCGGCATGGGTCAGCGTAATGATGCAGTTGTGCCGTTCGATCAGATCTTCCAAAATGATCTCATGTTCCGCCGCAACGATCTCCGTACGGCGTTCATCCGCATACTTCCGACGGATCTCGCTCATCTCGTCTTTGATGATCTGCCTGACCTTCCCCATATCGGCGAGGATCCCCTCCAATTCGATGATCAACGCATGCAACTTAGCCAATTCGTCCTCGATCTTGCTCCGTTCCAATCCGGTCAGCTTTCCGAGCGTCATTTCCACGATCGCCTGTGCCTGCAAATCCGTCAGACCGAACCGTTCCATCAAAGTGACCTTGGACTCCGGGATGGAGGGCGAGCTCTTCATGATCTGTACGATCTCATCGATGTTATCCAACGCAATTTTGTAGCCCTCTAAAATATGCGCTCTTGCTTTTGCCTTATCCAGCTCATATTGGGTACGGCGGATGATCACTTGTTCTTGATGTTCGATATACAGGTCCAAAATGCTGGAAAGATTCAACACCTTCGGCTCATTGTTCACCAATGCCAGCATATTAACGGCAAACGTATCCTGAAGTTGGGTATACTTGTACAGTTGGTTCAGAATGATCTGTGCATTTGCGTCTCTTCGATACTCTACGACGATCCGCATTCCTTCCCGACCGGATTCATCCCGCAACTCCGTAATACCTTCGATTTTTTTCTCTTTTACGCAATCCGCGATCGATTCGCAAAGCTGACTTTTATTGACCCCGTACGGAATTTCCGTAAATACGATCCGGCGGTCTTCTTCTTCAATCAACGCTTTGGAACGAACGGTAATATGCCCCTTTCCGGTAAGGTACGCCTGACGGATCCCGTTGACGCCGTAAATAGTAGCATAGGTCGGAAAATCCGGTCCCTTGATATATTCCATCAGATCGTCGATCGAACACTCCGGATGATCCATGCGATAGATCGTGGCATCGATCACTTCTCCCAAGTTATGCGGAGGAATGTTCGTTGCCATTCCCACGGCAATTCCCATGGAACCGTTGACAAGCAAATTGGGGAAACGCGACGGCAGTACCGAGGGTTCCTGCAACCGATTATCAAAGTTCGGCATCATGGGAACGACGTTCTTGTCCAGATCCCGCATCATTTCATCCGCGATCTTATCCAAACGTGCTTCCGTATACCGGTAAGCAGCCGCCCCGTCTCCGTCTACGGAACCGAAGTTTCCGTGTCCTTCGATCAACGGATACCGTAAAGTAAACGGTTGCGCCATTCGGACCATGGTACCGTACACAGCCGCATCGCCGTGCGGATGATACCGTCCCAGCACGTTACCGACGGTCGTTGCGGATTTTCTAAACGGCTTGGAATGAACCAAACCGTCCTCGTACATTGCGTATAAGATCCGTCGCTGACCGGGTTTCATACCGTCTCTGACATCGGGCAAAGCGCGTGCCATAATGACCGACATGGAATACTCGATAAAGGATTTTTTAACCTCCTTTTCCATTCCCACATCCACGATCTTTTGATTTTCAAACAGAGCGATCTCTTCTTCTCTTTGCAGTTCTTTGTCTTTCGCTTTTGACACGACTGTGCTCCTCTCTCCTATTGTAATTGACACCGCTCACACAAAACCGTCCCCAGCAAGCAAGCCGGATCCGATATCGGTGCCGTAAAATTCGTTTTTAAAAAACGCACATGCGATGCATTGGAACGAACTTTCACGTCCCTTTTCTTTCCCCTGCCACCAACCGACAAAACCGTTTGATTGCCGGATACAGTGCGCATCCGCAAACCGCAGTCAGAAAGGCTTCCGGAAGGACGGTTTGCAGGAACAGTTTCGGAAGATCCAGATATTGATAATTCATGCCCGCATAAGCAACCGTCGTTACCGCGCGGACCGCCAATGTGACCGCAAGATAGATCCCGTAGGAAAAAAAGTGTTTCCCGCTGACCCCTTTTGCAAAATATCCCATGAAATAACCGACCAAAAAATAGACCACAGGCAAAACGGAAATTCCGAATGTGCCCAATGCTTCGATCACAAATCCCGCACCGATCCCCGTGATCGCCCCCGCATACGGACCGAAGAAATAGGCGATCAAAAGAACGGTACAGATACAAAGATCGGGAACCGTTCCGAAGATCTGCAAAGTACCGAACAACGATACCTGCAACACAGCGATCAGCAAGACCAAAACGGAAATGGAGACCGTGTAGCGAATTGCCATGGTCCGCGTACGGGCACGGTAACCGGCAATGTATTTTCGTGACAGACGCGATCCCTTCCTTTCCCGCCTTTCGGCATCGGTCATTTCTCATATCCGGTAATGATCATAACGTACTGCAAAGAGGATAGATCCACTGCCGGGAGGACGGTTGCAACGACCGTGCGGTTGTATTCATCCACACCGACGGAAACGACTTCTCCGATCACCAGATCCGCCGGATAAACGCTGCCTTGTCCGCTGGAAAGGATCCAATCTCCCACCTGAATATCCGCATTGCTGTCCGCATAAGAAAACTTGCAGTATCCGTCTTTCCGCAAACTGAAGTCTCCGCTGACGATCCCAACCGAACCGGAACGTTCCACATACCCTCCGACCGATGCCGCAGTTTCCGTCAGCGCGGAAACTTTGCACCAATTCAAGCCGACCTCGCGCACCGCCCCGACGATCCCGCGCTCGGTGACCACCGCCATGCCGACCTCAATCCCGTGCAACGAACCGCGGTTTAACGTAAAAACAGAGGAATAACTCCCCGATTCCCGACTGAGGATCATTGCTTCTTCAAACGTAAATGACGGGTGCTCGCTCTTCATTTCCAAATACGCTTTCAAGCGCCGGTTTTCTTCCTGCAACAGCGCGGCTTCCCGCAACTGTTCTTGCAATTCTTTGTTTTCTTGCAGCAATCGCTCATTTTCGGACTGCACGGCGTTGATCCCGGTAAAATACCGCTGAAATCCCGTAAAAGCATTGGTGACGGAAGTTACGCACCACCGCAGCGGCGCCGTCACCGTCCCCAAAATATTTCGGGAAAGCATCGGCAATCCCATAACGGAAAACGCGGAAGTGATCCCCGCCAACGAGATCGCCACACACAGACAGATCAGAAAAAATTTATTTTTAAATAATTTCATTCCGAACCTCCCCTTTCGTAAAAATGCGTTCGGAAGAATGCAAAACGGCATTCGCATTCAAAAGCGTTCGAAAAGCGGAAAAACTTCGCAGCCCTATTTGTTTCTCACCCGAACAAACAAAAACTCCGGACCCGTTTGTTTGCAAAGGACCGAGATCAAACGTACGAAGATACCGCTTCCCACAATATACCGTTTGCAACGGAGCAACGTTCCGTCCGTTCCAAGATCAAACGTCCAAATTTTCGGCAAATTTCGCATTTTCCTCAATGAAGCGACGACGCGGTTCCACCTTATCGCCCATCAGCAAAGAAAAGATCTCGTCACAGGCAATGGCATCTTCGATCGTCACCCGCAAGATCGTACGGCTGGCGGGGTCCATGGTTGTTTCCCAAAGCTGCTCGGGGTCCATTTCACCAAGACCTTTATACCGGTCCGCCTCAATGTTGTTTCCGCCGAGTTCCGCAATGATCTGATCCCGTTCCTGATCCGAAAAGGCATATCGCTCGGAGCCGTATTTGGCACCTTTTTTGTAAATTTTATAAAGCGGCGGCTGTGCGAAGTAAATATGTCCCTCTTCGATCAACTTCGGCATATGACGGAAAAAGAAAGTCAAAAGCAAGATCCGAATGTGCGAACCGTCAACGTCTGCATCCGCCATAATAATGATCTTCCCGTAACGGAGTTTTTGAATGTCGAATTCTTCGCCGATCCCGCATCCGAGCGCTTGAATGATCGGAATCAAAGAAAGGTT
Organism: uncultured Ruminococcus sp.; assembly: GCA_964410895.1. Taxonomy (GTDB): domain Bacteria; phylum Bacillota; class Clostridia; order Oscillospirales; family CAG-272; genus UMGS1865. The sequence goes on from CAYPIV010000047.1 coordinate 5,734, forward strand.
GGAATAAACTTTGTCCAAACGCGTTTTTTCCACGTTCAAGACCTTACCTCTCAAAGGCAAAATGGCTTGGAAACGCGAATTCCGTCCTTGAGTCGCGGAACCGCCTGCGGAATCTCCCTCTACCAGATACAGTTCGGTCAATTCGGCGCTTTTTTCTTGGCAGTCACGCAATTTTCCGGGCAATGTGGATCCCTCCAAAAGCCCCTTTCTGCGAGTCGCTTCCCTTGCCTTTCGCGCCGCTTCGCGTGCGCGGTAAGCCGCCAACGCTTTTTCCAACACGGCGCGCCCCATGTTCGGATTTTCTTCCAGATACTCGCTCAATTTCTCGGTAACCAAATTGTACACGTGCGTGCGCATTTCGCTGTTTCCGAGCTTTCCTTTGGTCTGTCCTTCAAACTGCGCTTCCGTCAGCTTGACGGATACCACCGCGCAAAGCCCCTCGCGCACGTCTTCTCCGGTCAAGTTCTTTTCGCTGTCTTTGATAATTCCGTACTTTCTGCCGTAATCATTCAAGACCTTGGTCAATGCCGTTTTAAACCCGATCTCATGGGTACCGCCCTCGATCGTGTTGATATTATTTGCAAAAGTCAGCATCGTTTCGTTGTAGCTGTCGTTATACTGCAACGCCACTTCCGCCACCCATTGGTCTTTCTCAGCGCGCATGTAAACAACGTCGGGATGCACCAAAACACTGTGCTTTTGCTCGTTCAGATATTCTACGAAAGAACGGATTCCGCCCTCGTACACAAGGTCATCCTCGCGAAAAGTACCGTCCTCTTGGGTTTCACGTTCGTCCCGCAGACAGATATTGACTCCCGCATTGAGAAACGCCTGTTCCCGCAAACGTTTGAGAAGCGTTTCGTAATCAAATACCGTTTCTTCGAAGATCTCCGCATCAGGCTTAAACCGAACGTAAAGTCCGTGTGCGTCGGTTTCTCCTTCTTCGCGGAATTTGCGAGCGACAAACCCGCGCTCGAACCGTTCCGTGTAGCGTTTGCCCTCATGACAGTTATCAATCTCCACCCATTCCGACAGCGCGTTTACAACGGAAGCGCCAACGCCGTGAAGACCGCCGGAAAATTTATATCCGTCTCCGCCGAATTTTCCTCCCGCGTGCAAAACGGTATAAACCACTTCCAAAGTCGGAATTCCCATTTTGGGGTGGATACCGCTGGGGATCCCGCGTCCGTCATCCCGCACGGAAACACTTCCGTCCGGATGCAAAGTAACTTCTATCCGATTGCACCGCCCAGCCAACG
>CAYPIV010000048.1:0-6837 GCA_964410895.1 uncultured Ruminococcus sp.
GGGAAAGGAAGCGTTTTAAAAAATTGCATTTTACTGCAAGATACGTATGTCGGTTCCAACGTCATGCTCAACTGCGTTATCAGCGATAAGAATGTCGTCATCAAGGACGATCGTATGCTCTCGGGGCACCAAACCATGCCGTTTTTCATCGGGAAAGGACAAACCGTATGAAAAGCGATTCCAAGCAAAAACCAATGTTCGGAAAGGATTCGACAATGAAAAAAATCCTGTTTATCGGCTCGGAAGCTATGCCGTTCGCGGCAACGGGAGGGCTCGGCGACGTACTCGGGTCTCTCCCAGCATCGTTGGCATCTTCGAAAGAATGCGACGTTCGTGTGATCCTGCCGCTGTATGCGTCAGTCGGTGCCGAATGGCGCACACAAATGAAAGAGGAAGCCGTATTTTATGTTTCTCTCGCATGGCGCCGCCAATATTGCGGAGTCTACTCTCTGCAAAAAGACGGAGTTACCTACTACTTCATTGACAATGAATACTATTTCAAACGTCCCGAACTATACGGTTTTTTCGATGACGGAGAACGGTATGCGTATTTCTGCATGGCGGCACTGGACCTGTTGGAAAAAATACAGTTTTGCCCGGACGTATTGCATGCGCATGATTGGCAAGCGGCGCTTTCCGTTGTCTATTTGGAGCGTCTCTACCGTCAAAAAGAATTTTACCGAAAGATCCGTACGGTGTTTACCATTCACAACATCGAATATCAGGGAAAATACGATTTTGCCATTCTCGGAGATGTATTCGGACTTGGGGAAGATGCACACACGTTGATGGAATACGACCATTGCATCAACTTGATGAAAGCGGCGATCGAATGTGCCGACTGCGTAACGACCGTGTCTCCGCGTTATGCCGAAGAGATCCGATCGCCGGAATATTCGCACGGATTGCATTATATTCTGCAACAAAAATCCGAAAAGTTGTGCGGGATCCTCAACGGGATCGATTACACGTACTATGATCCCAAGCGAGATTCCTCCGTGCCCCACCCGTTTACGGCACGCTCCATTCAAAGAAAAGGATTGAATAAGCTCGCTTTGCAAAAAGAATTGGGACTTCCCGAGCGTGAAGAGGCCCCCATGCTTGCCGTGATCTCCCGCCTTGCGGCACATAAAGGATTGGACTTGATCACGGAATGTATCGAGGAACTGATTCGCGAGCAGGATCTTCAGCTGGTGCTTCTCGGAAAAGGCGACCCCCGTTTTGAACAGTTCTTTACCGACTTACAAGAGCGGTATCCGGATCGCGTCCGTGCGTTGATCACATACGATCGAGCACTTTCCAAACGGATCTACGCCGCGGCGGATCTGTTTCTCATGCCGTCCAAAAGCGAGCCGTGCGGACTTTCTCAAATGATCGCTTCACGCTACGGTGCAATTCCGATCGTGCGGGAGACCGGCGGATTGTTTGATTCCATCCATCCCTATTACCGAGAGGGAGAAACGTTGCACGGAAACGGGTTTACCTTTTCCGGATATTCCGCAGGCGAACTGAAGGAACGCACCGAAGCTGCGCTTGCGCTTTGGCGAGATCCGATGCTGCGGCAACGTTTCGTTTCCAAGATCATGCAGACCGATTTTTCATGGGATGCATCCGCAAAACGTTATTCGGAGCTGTATCGTCGGCTCTGACGGCGGATCCGCTGTCACACACAACGGTTCCCGGAGGCAATCGGTAGGACAAAATCAATTCCACGGAGGAGAAAAATGAATTACAAGCCCAACAGTGCCGAGGTAAAAGAACAGCTGGAAGCGGTCCTGCAACGTCATTTCGGATGCACGGTCAAAGAAGCGTCCAAGGATCAAATCTATAAAGCGGTCGCCATTACCGTAAAAAATATATTAAGCGATAAACGGACCTCCTACAAAAGGAAAGTCAACGAGCAAAAAGCCAAACGTGTGTACTATATGTGCATGGAATTTTTACTCGGCAGATCGTTAAAGACCAATCTGTGCAATCTCGGATTGGACGCAGTCTATGCCGATGCTTTGAACGATTTCGGCCTTTCGCTGGATGACCTATATGAATGCGAACCGGATGCCGGACTCGGAAGCGGTGGGCTCGGGCGTCTTGCCGCCTGTTTTATGGATTCACTGTCCTCATTGAACTATCCCGCAACGGGATTTTCCATTTGCTATGAATACGGACTGTTCAAGCAAATGATCGTTGACGGCATGCAGGTCGAACTTCCCGACGTTTGGCTGCCGGGAGGGGAAGTCTGGCTTATACCGCGCACCGATCGGATCTTTAAAGTCCGTTTCGGCGGGAAAGTTCATGAAAATTGGAAAGACGGGCATTGCGAAATCTTTTACGAAGACGCGGAAGAGATCGAAGCGGTCCCCTATGATATGATGATCTCCGGAGCCGACAGTGCCGCAGTCAGCCAACTTCGGCTTTGGAAAGCCCGAGATATTCAAAATTTCAACATGGGACTGTTTACGCAAGGACAGTATACCAAAGCCTTGGAAGAAAGCACAAATGCGGAAATCATTTCCAAAGTGCTGTATCCTTCCGACAATCACACCGAAGGGAAGTTGCTTCGCCTTTCGCAACAGTATTTTCTGGTCTCCGCATCGATCCAAAGCATTTTGCGAGATCATATGGCAGTGTACGGAACGTTGGAAAATTTGTCGGAAAAGGTTGCCATTCACATCAATGACACCCACCCCGCGCTCTGCATTCCGGAGTTGATGCGCATTCTGATCGATGAATACTTTTTCTCATGGGAATCCGCTTGGAATACGGTTACGCAAGTGGTGTCGTACACCAACCACACCGTCATGCCGGAAGCTTTGGAAAGTTGGAACGAGGATCTGTTCCGCTTAAAATTGCCGCGCATCTACGCAATCGTAAAAGAGATCAACGAACGCTTTTGTCGGGAAGCTTGGAATGTGCTTCCGGGCAATTGGGGAAAGATCTCAAAAATGAGCATCCTCGGATACGGGCAGGTCCGCATGGCAAATCTCTCCGTGGTCGGATCCCATTCCGTAAACGGAGTATCGGCACTGCATTCTCAAATTCTGAAAGATTCCACTTTCAAAGATTTTTATAAGATCTATCCGAACCGTTTCGACAATGTGACCAACGGAATCGCTCATCGGCGCTGGCTGTGTTATTCCAACCCGAAATTGGCATCCCTGTTGGATGAATGCATCGGTACGGGATACCGACATCAGCCGGAAGAGTTGGCTGAATTTTCCAAATTTGCCGACGACCCATCCGTAAAAGAGCAACTGCGGTCGATCAAACACGAAAACAAGGTCCGTTTTGCCAAGCTGCTGTATCAAAAAACGGGAAAAATGGTGGACACCCACTCGATCTTCGACGTTCAGATCAAACGTCTGCATGAATACAAACGTCAGCTTTTGAATGCGCTCAATATCATCGGATTGTATTTGGAACTGAAAGCGGATCCGAATCTGGATCTGCAACCGCAAACCTTTTTCTTCGGTGCCAAAGCAGCACCGGGATACGACATGGCAAAGCGCATCATTAAGTTGCTTTGTATGATCAGCCGTGACATTGAACAGCACCCGAAAATTCGGGAAAAGCTAAATGTGGTCTTTTTGGAAAATTACTGTGTCAGCATGGCGGAGTCGCTCATTCCGTCCGCCGAGATCAGCGAACAGATCTCCCTTGCCGGTAAGGAAGCCAGCGGAACCGGGTGCATGAAGCTGATGATCAACGGCGCTTTGACCATCGGCACTTTGGACGGCGCCAATGTGGAAATGCAACAAGCCGTCGGAAAAGAGAACATGTTTATTTTCGGATTGACCGCCGAAGAAGTCGAGCAACTTTGGTTAGAGGGCTACCGTTCCGCAAATTACTATACGGGGAACGAACGTCTTGCGGCAATCGTCAATTTCCTTTCCTACGGGTTTGCCGGAGAGTCCTTTGCCGACGTGGCTGCTTATCTCCTCGGCGGGCACGGGATCGCGGATCCGTATCTGTGCCTTGCGGATTTCGAATCCTACCGCACAACGCACGAAGCAATGGTAAAAGCATATGCAAACAAAGAGCATTGGAATCGCATGTCCCTGTTGAACATTGCGGCTGCCGGGCATTTTGCCGCCGATCGAAGCATTGAAGAGTACGCGCAACGCATTTGGCGTTTGAAAAAAGTCAAGTAACATTCGCGTTTTCCAAAAAAACGTTTTTCCAAAACGGAAAAGGAACGGCACCGAACTCGCTTCACCGCACGTGAAAAAAGATACCGCAGTCGGGCAGTCGAAAAAGCAATACCACAAATATCCAAGCAGAAAGGAAACCGTCCGCCGCAATCCAAGACCCTGCGGTCGGAACACATCGGACAAAACATGCTGATCAAACAATACGAACAGTTGGAAATCGGAAAAACGATCCGAATACAAAAAACGATCGGTACGGAAGACGTCACCTTGCTCGGCGCGTTTCCTTACGGAACCGAACTGACGTTGCAGGCACGTATCCCCCGTTGTCTCGGCATCAGTGTCCCCGTGTTACGGATCGCACCGGACGGCGGACAGGATACAGATCTCCCGTTTACCTTTCTCTCGCGGGAGGGGTCGGAGGACCTGTATCATTTGACCTTGCACACCGAAACGCTCTGTCCCACGCCTGACGGCGGTTTGTTTTTCTGCGAATACCTGTTTTTGCGAGGTTGTGAGACCGTATTTTCGAACAGTATCAACAACGTGGATTTTGAGCTGAGTCCCCAATCCGCCAACCGCTTTCGGATCTTGATCTACCGATCGGATTTTCAGGTCCCGCAGTGGTTTTCCGGAGGGATTCTGTACCATATCTTCTTGGACCGTTTTTGCCGCGGTCACGGGGAAGCAAGTTTGCGCCAAGACGGGGAACTCAACGAGGATTGGGAAAACGGGATTCCGCAATATGCCGACCGTTCCGGCGATGCGCTGAAAAACAATGTGTTTTTCGGCGGAAACCTGTGGGGAGTATTGGAAAAAATGGACTACCTGCAATCGCTCGGAGTTACGGTGCTGTATCTTTCCCCCATATTCGAAGCAGCGTCCAACCACCGGTACGATACCGGAGATTACGAACGGATAGACGCTTTGTTGGGCGGCAACAAAGCGTTTGATGCGGTCGTGAAAGAAGCCCATCGGCGCGGGATGCGGGTCTTACTCGACGGTGTGTTTAACCACACCGGAAGCGACAGTAAATATTTCAACCGATTCGGAACCTACCCAACCGTCGGTGCCTATCAGTCAAAAAACTCTCCGTATGCCACGTGGTATCGGTTTCAATGCCATCCGGACCGATACGAATGTTGGTGGGGCATTGAGATCTTGCCACGGCTGGATCATGAAAACGAAAATTGCCGCTCCTACTTTACCGGAACGAACGGGATTGCCGTTCAATGGTTAAAAGCGGGAGCCGACGGGTGGCGATTGGACGTTGCCGATGAACTTTCGGACCTGTTTTTGGAAGAGTTTCGCCGATCTGTAAAAGAGGAAAGCGGAAACGAGGCATTTGTGATCGGTGAAGTTTGGGAAAACGCCGTAGATAAGATCGCCTACGGGACCCGCCGCCGATACTTTCACGGGAAGCAATTGGACAGTGTCATGAACTATCCGTTTCGTAATGCCGTCCTTGCCTTTTTGTTGTACGGAGACGCGGAAGCATTTTACAATACCCTTACCGAGCTGTATGCATCCTACCCGCCCGCCGTTTGCCATGCTTTGATGAATCTGCTCGGAACACATGATACGGAACGCATTTTGACCGTTCTCGGTGCAGGCGAATATTCCAATGAAGAACTGTCCAATCAAGAACGCGCCCGCGCACGGTTGCGCCCGCAAGAGCGCGCAACCGGAATCCGATTGCTGAAGATCGGAGCACTTTTACAGTACACGGTTTACGGGGTCCCCTCCGTTTATTACGGCGATGAAGTTGGACTGGAAGGATACGGAGATCCGTTCTGCCGAATGCCGTATCCTTGGGGAAAAGAAGATACCGAGCTCTTGGAATACTACCGTTGTTTGGGGAAATTTCGATCCGCACATCCTGCCTTTCAAAGCGGCACGTTCCGATTCCTTTTCCATAACGATTCCGCATTTGTGTTCGAACGTTGTTTCCGAGAGGATACCGTATGGATCGGTGCCAATATGGGGGAACGGGAAATCGAGATCCCGCTGATCGGCGAATGGTTAGACGCCTTCTTCTTACAGCCGATTCAAACGTTGGTCCTTCCGCCGCGCGGCGCTTCTGCCGTGTTCCGAGTACGGTAACCGACCGCGACCCGAGTTGCCGAACGGATTCCTCGCCGATTTTTAAACAGCGTAGCGGCAACAAAAAAGCAGTGCATAGGTCTGTTTGAGACCTATGCACTGCTTTTTTGAACGGTCGAATTCCAACAACGGGGATCTCGATTATGCGGTCACGATCGGTCCGGCATCGGACTGCCGTTGTTTCCGAATGCCGTTTGAATGATTTGAAAATATTGTTCCGAGGTCAAAATTCCGAGACGGACGCATGCCTCTCGAATCGAGATCTTCTCCCGCAATGCCAAATTTGCCACTTGCGCAGACTTTTCATAGCCGATATACGGATTGAGTGCGGTGACCGACATTAGGGAATTCCGCATGTTTGCGTGCATTTGCTCCGTGTTGGGACGCATTCCCTCAACGCAGTGGATCCGAAAAGACATCATGGCATCCGCCAACAATCGTGCGGATTGCAAAAATTGGTATGCCATGACGGGCATGTAAACATTCAGCTGAAAGTTGCCTTGGGACGCCGCAATCCCGATGGCGGCATCGTTCCCCATGACCTGAACGGCAACCATGGAGAGCGCCTCGCATTGCGTGGGATTGACCT
>CAYPIV010000049.1:0-6756 GCA_964410895.1 uncultured Ruminococcus sp.
TGAATCTGGTCAATGCTTTGGCTGACAGCGAATCGCTTTTGGTGCGGTTCGGCGGTCATGAACTTGCGGCGGGACTTTCGGTGGCGCGGTGCAATATCGAAGCGTTTCGAAAACGGATCAACGAATATGCGATCACTTGTTTTCGGGAACACGATCTGTGTGTATCCTTGGATGCCGACTGTGAGGTTTGCATGCAAGATCTCAACATGACTTTTGCACAGGAGATCCTTTTGCTGGAGCCGTTCGGAGTTGCCAATACCGTTCCGGTTTTTCTCTTAAAAGCCGTACGTTTGATTCGCATTCTTCCCATGGGAGGCGGAAAGCACACCAAACTGATCGTGGAAAAAGACGGCGTGGAAATGAATGCCGTTTGGTTCAATCATAAGGCATTGGAATTGGAAGTGGACGGATCCGACACGGTCGATCTGCTCTTCCAATTGAACATCAACGAATTTCAAAACGAAGTTTCATTGCAGCTGTTGGTTCAGGATCTGCGGCTCAACGCGGAAGCACATGCGGAATATTCGGCACAGCAGGAACGCTACGAAGAGGTGCGTGCGGGGGCGGAATACACCGCGGAAGAGAATATTTTTCCGAGCCGAGACGATATGGCGCTTTTGTATACGGTCATGCGACGGGAATTTCGGGCGGGGTACTCGCTCTTTTCCATGCAACGGATCCTCGGTTTACTGCGGGAAAACGGTGCAAATCAGGTGACCTATGCAAAAGTTAAAGTGATGCTGCGGGTGATGCAGGAGCTCCAAATCTGCGGGATCACCGAAGTCTCTCGGGATCGATATCTGTTCGAGTTTTACTATCATGCGGAAAAGATCAATCTGGAAAAGTCCTCTATTTTGCACCGCTTAAAATTACAAATGCGAAAAAGCAAAGAACATTCCGAAGAATGATCATTCCGATTCCGGAGCAGAAAGGAAATTTTATGAAAGAAAGCGACATGTACGCACCTACGGATATCGGTCGTCTTTTGGATATTTTGAAAGCAACCGGAAAAAAATATAACACCGATAAGATCGTTGCGGCATATGAGTATGCGCGGGATCTGCACGAGGGGCAGTTTCGTGTCAGCGGAGAAGCGTATATTTCCCATCCGGTAGCGGTTGCGGAGATCGTGGCAGGATTGGAATTGGACACCGATTCCATTTGCGCGGCACTTTTGCATGACACCGTTGAAGACTGTTCGGATCGCACCGATCTTGCGGATCTGGAAAAACGTTTCGGAAAAGACGTTGCCATGCTTGTGGACGGGTTGACGAAAATTGTCGTAAAGTTGTCCGTGGAGGACAAGGAAGAAGTGCAGATCGAAAATTTGCGCAAAATGCTTCTTGCCATGTCCAAAGATATCCGCGTCATCTTTATCAAACTTTGCGATCGCCTGCACAATATGCGTACTTTGGCTGCCAAGCCGGATCAAAAACGTCGGATCACCGCTTTGGAGACCATGCACGTTTATGCACCGTTGGCGCACCGTTTGGGTATGCAACGGATCAAGCAGGAATTGGAAAATCTTGCCATGCAGTTTTTGGATCCCATCGGATATGCCGAGGTTCAGGCGTATATTGAAAACAAATACGGCGAGACCGTTGGATTTATTGAGCAGATCCGTTCGGAGATCGACCGAAAAATGCGGGAAAATCAAATTCACTTCTCCTTGGAGGGGCGGATCAAATCGGTTTATTCCATTTACAAAAAGATGTATAATCAAAATAAATCGTTTGACCAGATCTATGATTTTTACGCGCTTCGGATCATCGTGGATACCGAGCTGGAATGTTATACGGCATTGGGATTGATCCATGAAATGTTCAATTCCATCCCAGGACGGTTTAAGGACTATATCTCCACCCCAAAACCGAACATGTACCGTTCCCTGCATACAACGGTCATCGGGCGTGCCGGGATCCCGTTTGAGGTCCAAATCCGAACTTGGGAAATGCACCACGTGGCGGAATACGGTATCGCCGCGCATTGGAAGTATAAATCCGGCGCATCTTCCAAGGAAGAGCTGGATAAGCGTTTGGAGTGGATCGCACGGTTGATCGAGACGGAGGATGAGCAGCGGGACCCGGATGAGTTCATCAATGCTCTGAAGACCGATATCTTTCACGATGAAGTTTTTGTATTTACTCCGAAAGGCGATGTGATCGCATTGCCCAGCGGCGCGAATGTGATCGATTTTGCCTACGCGATCCATTCCGGGGTCGGCAACCGAATGATCGGCGGAAAAATCAACGGTATGATCGTTCCCATTGACCGTACGTTGGAAAACGGCGAGATCGTAGAGATCTTGACTTCCGCTTCATCCAAGGGACCGAGCCGCGATTGGTTGAATATTGTGAAAACCAGCTCCGCACGCTCAAAGATCCGAGCATGGTTCAAAAAAGAAAAACGAGCCGATAACATCGTTCTCGGACGTTCCATGGTGGAGACCGAGCTGAAAAAATACGCCAAAGGGATGACCGATCTTCAGAGAGAACAGGTTGCGCAGAGTGTGGGAGCTCGTTTGGGATTCAGCTCCGTAGAGGACTTCTATTGTGCCCTCGGCTACGGCGGAATAACGCTTTCCAAGATCCTCAAGCGACTGCGGGATGAATGTGATCGCAGCTTCAGCAGACCGGAAGCAACTTTGACGGACGAAAGATCGTATCTGCAACCGCAAGCCGTTCCCCCTGCGGTTTCCAAAAAAATTCGGTCTAACGGCGGGATCGTGGTAGACGGTGAGACGGGATGTGCCGTGAAATTCGCAAAATGTTGCAATCCGTTACCGGGGGACCCCGTGATCGGATTTGTGACAAAGGGATTCGGCATTTCCATCCATAAAATGGATTGTCCGAACGTGATCCAAGGGCGACGTCAAACGGAGCAAGCAGACCGTTGGAAAGAAGCCCATTGGGAACTTTCCGAAGAGAGCGGAAACGGTCACAGTATTTATGAGGCGTTGGTGCAAATTTATGCGGACGATCAGATCGGAATGCTTGCCGATATTACCGCCGCTTTGGCAGATATGAAGGTCTCCATTATTGCCGTGAACGTGACGGAATGCAATGACGGGCAACGGATGATCGGTATGAAGATCGGGTGTCGGAATATTGATCATTATAATTCCATTGTTTCCCGTTTGCGTGCACTGGATGGTGTAAATAACATTTTCAGAGGATTTTCATAACATGAACAAGAGAGGATTACAACAATGAAGGCGGTCATTCAGCGTGTGGCGCATGCGTCGGTCTCCGTAGACGGACAGGTGGTGGGAAGCTGTCAAAGAGGATACTTGATCTTGCTCGGTGTTGCAAATGGTGATACGGAGGAGGACGCAGAGCTGTTGTGTCAAAAGATCGTGCGGTTGCGGATCTTTCCCGATGAAAACGGAAAAATGAATCGCTCCATTCAAGACGTGGAGGGCGAGATGCTTGTCGTTTCGCAATTTACCTTGTTGGCAAATTACCGTCACGGTAACCGTCCCGACTTTTTGGAATCGGCACCTCCGGCAGAAGCAACGCGCTTGTATGAGTATTTCCAAACGCTTGCCCGTTCGTATGTTCCGCATGTGGAAAGCGGAATTTTCGGTGCGCATATGGAAGTTTCGCTTTTGAATGACGGTCCGGTAACGATCGTGATGGACAGCGATGTTTTGAAAAAGAAAAAGTAAGGATAGTTGGTTATGAAGCTGATATTGAACGGTAATATGAATGTTTACTATGTGCAAACGCTCTGCATGATCTTTTTCCCGGGAGCAAAATTCGGTGCGGATGCGCAGAATGATCCGGATGCACCGGAGCTGACCGTAACGCTGAAAGAAGATGCAAACGGTCTGTGGGCTGCGGTTAACGTTTCTTATGAAGGAAAAAGTGTTTGCGCGGAACGGTTTCGTGCCTTCAGCCAAGAGGAAAGCAAAGAAAAACTTTCCAAAATGGTTTGCGGGGACGCGATCGTGGCAGCCTGCGGGGAATTGCTCGGCTACCGTCCTTCTTGGGGAATGCTGACGGGAGTACGTCCATCCAAAGTTGCCATGGAACTGTTGCAAAAGGGAATGAGCAAGACTCGGGTCAAACGTACCCTGACTTCCGATTACTTTGTGATTCCCAAAAAAGCCACTCTCGCCACGGAAGTGGCTGTCAATGAGCAAAAATTGATCGGAACGCCGCGTGGAACCGATTGCAGTTTGTACATTGCCATTCCGTTTTGCCCCTCCAAATGTTCCTACTGTTCATTCGTTTCCTATACAACTCCGAAACTGTTGAGCTTGATTCCCGAATATTTGATCCACTTGGCACAAGATCTGGAAAAGACCTGCCGTAAAATTCGGGAATTGGGACTGCAGGTGCGCACGGTGTACATCGGCGGCGGTACGCCGACGGTTTTAACGGCGGATCAGCTTCGCTTTTTACTCGGGAAGGTCTCGGAATGGATCGATGTTTCCCAATTGGAAGAATATACCTTGGAATCCGGACGTCCGGATACCATTACGGCGGAGAAATTTGCGGTTGCCGCAGAATACGGAGTGACTCGAGTTTGTGTCAACGCGCAATCGTTGTGCGATTCGGTTTTACAGGGGATCGGCAGAAACCACAGTGCAGACGATTTTTGCCGTGCGTTTGCGATCGCGCGTGATTCCGGTATCCCGACGATCAATACCGATCTGATCGCCGGACTTCCCGGAGATTCTTTCAAAACGTTTTCCGCAAGCTTTGATCGGATTCTTTCTCTGCATCCGGAAAATATTACGGTACATACGTTTTGCGTCAAAAAAGCGGCGGATATTTTACATCAGGGTACGCAAGTGTATTCGCTGCGGGGCGGTGATGCGGGAAAATGTGTGGACTATTCTCAATTGAAAGCGCAGTCGGACGGATACTTACCGTACTATATGTACCGGCAGAAGAATACCGTTGGGAATTATGAAAACGTCGGTTTTTCCGTTGCCGGTTCCGAGGGACGCTATAATGTTTACATGATGGAAGAGGTACATTCGGTATTTGCCGTGGGTGCGGGAGCGGTTACCAAATTGGTGGATTATTCTCCCGCGGATGGCGGAAAGCCTGTGATCCGACGGTTGTTTTATCCGAAATACCCGTATGAATATTTACGAGATGAAAGCACGGATGAAAAAAATGAAGCAATTGCGCAATTTTATGCCGAGCACGACTTGTTGCATCGGTAAGTGCGGCTTTTTCTCGGAAAGGAGTTTTTTTGAAGCCTGATCTTAAAATCCTTTCGTTTCCAGATCTGACGTCGGAAACGGAAAAAGAACGGTTTGTACTTTCCTGCGACCGAGATATGGAGCTTCGGATGGAAGCAACGGCGCGCCGGATCGCAGACGAAAGCAATTTGAAATTGATCGGTTTGACCGGACCCAGCTGTTCCGGAAAAACAACGGCTGCGCATAAATTAACGCAGATCTTGGAAGAAACGGGGCGAACGGTCCACGTGATCTCCATTGATGATTTTTATTACGATACTTCTTATTTGCATGCGCGTTTGGAATCGGATCCCCGTGCGGAGATCGATTTTGATTCCGAAGATACGATCGATATCGATCTGTTGCGGGAAAAAACGGAAAGCTTGCTGGCTTTTCGCGATACGCAATTGCCGAGATTCGATTTTCCGACCGGAAAACGATTGCAGGGGAATCGATTGCAACCGAAAAAAACGGACGTTTTCCTGTTTGAGGGGATCCAAATCTTGTATCCGAAGGTGCAAAAACTATTGCGGGGACCGCAGTATCGAAGTATTTACATTGCACCTCTCTCTGCCGTTGAGGCGGCGGGATTTTGCTTTATGCCGAATGAAATCCGTTTGTTAAGACGTTTGGTACGGGATTCGATTTACCGCTCTTCCTCGGTCGCGTTTTCTTTAACGCTTTGGCAAAGTGTCCGAAACAACGAGGAATTGAATATCTTTCCGTATTCCGATTCCTGCGATGAGTATTTGGATTCTTCCATGGCATATGAGATCGGCATTTTGAAACCGTATTTGAAAGTGCTTCTTTCCGCCTATCCACCAAACGACCCGCATACGGAAACCGTGCGGGAGATCTTGCAGAAGATCGAACCCGTCGAGCCGATCTCTGACGCATATATCAAAGAAAATTCACTCTACAAGGAATTTATAAAATGAAAATACGATTTCAAAATGTTACTTTACTTCCGGAATATGGGTTTGGCAGTCGTTCGGTGTATTTGGAAACGGAGAACGAACGAATCGCTTATATCGGCGAACTTCCTTCGGAAACAACGGTTGACGAAACGGTCGAATGCAACGGGAATTTAATGATCCCCGCATTTTACAATATCCATTGCCATGCGGCGATGACGTTGTTTCGGGGATATGGGGAAGATCTTCCTTTACAGCGCTGGTTGGAGGAACGCATTTTCCCGGCAGAAGAAAAGCTGACGTATCAAAGCGTTCGGGTGGCGTCTACCCTTGCCATTGCGGAAATGTTGCGAACGGGAACGGCATCGTTTTCGGATATGTATATGTTTGTGGACGCCGTTGCGGAATCCGTATTGGAAACGGGGATCAAAGCCAATCTTTCCAGATCTTTGGTCTCCTTTGATCCGCAGATCGACATGACCAAGGACGCACGCTTGGCTGAAGCGTTACACGTGGCGGAACGGTACCACGGAGCGGGGAACGGACGGTTGAAGGTCGACCTTTCTTTGCATGCGGAGTATACGAATGTGCCGCGTGCCTGCGAATATGTCGGGCAGTGTGCGGCAGACCGCGGTCTCGGTATGC
>CAYPIV010000050.1:0-6614 GCA_964410895.1 uncultured Ruminococcus sp.
CAAAATCGATTCTCTTGACATTCAGATCTCCGTTTCTCTTTTCGGAACGAAAGGAACCTCCTCCCGCTCAAAAAAAGCCGTTTTATCGGATCCTGCCATGGTGATCGGCGGATGCACTCTTGCAACGGAATGTTTGCGAAACGGAACACGCGGAACCGCCGATTCCGCCGTTGAGCGGAGACCGAACCTTTCCGCCGAGTCGTATTGCAAATCAAACCGGTTGTTTCCGATACCGTTTTGGCAAAGGTACCGATCTTTGCGAGAATGCGCATGGATACCACAGTGGGACCCAAAGACTTGCAAAACAAGTCTTTTCGCGGATATTATACCACAATTTCTCCCCGATTGCAATGTTTTTCGGTTGAAAATCGCGAAAAAATCCCCATTTTGTTCCAATCGATTCATTTCCGATTCACAATTCGCAAAACACAAACGCTCCGACTTACAAATTACGGTCGGCGGGGGTCCCCTCAGTCGAAAAATGCAACCGTGCAAATCTCTTTTCCGCAAACGGAGCCGTGCGAGTGGCGTTGCGAAACAAGATCACACCGTCCCCGTCCGGATAGATCCCGTCCGGGCGAAACGGAAACATGGGTTTCGTCAGGCGAATGCCGAACACTTTCAGAATTTGCGAAAACGGTAAAACAGACTGCTCCCGCAGATCCCACACATGCGAAATTCGGTGATAGCTGTTCGGGATATCGCTCCATTGCCCTTTCAAGACCGACTCGCAAACAAACGCCGCATAGGTTTCATCCGTCCAAGGGATCCGCATTTGAAAGCGATAACTCTGCGCCCGAAAACAAGATTTTTCATGGATCCCCTCCAATTTTGCAAAATCCGATCTCAGCATCTCGCCGTGTACCTCGGTTGCCCACGTCATACAAATATCGCAAAGTCGGTCGTAAAAATCCCGTATTTCCGGAAACGCCGTCGGAAAGATCAATTCCGCATGCGCGCGCAATAACAATTGGTATCCGTCTCGAACCGTTTTGTGCCGTTCTTCTGTCTCAAAATCCAATTCACACACCTCCTTTTTACATGTTTATTCCGAGTCGGAGGAAATGATGACGTCAGTGGTCGGCTCTCTCGGAAAAAGAACCGCGTGCACGGCGAGTCCGCGAAACGCAACGGTTCCGTTACGCAAAGATGCCGATGGGTCCGGATAACCCATCGGCATCTTCCAATCTTTCTCGCAACGAACGAACAAGTTTCGGGATCGGAGCGTATCTTCAAAACAGAACGATGCTGTACAGCGCCCGATCCGAAGAACATAAGGTCAAGAAGTCATTTTTTCTTGTTTGACTTTATGATCGATCACGTGTCGGGAAGCCAATTCGCGGTGAATATCTTCCAGCGAGATCCCCATTTCGATCATCAAAACCATAACGTGATACGCCAGATCCGCAATTTCAT
This sequence comes from uncultured Ruminococcus sp., assembly GCA_964410895.1. GTDB lineage: Bacteria > Bacillota > Clostridia > Oscillospirales > CAG-272 > UMGS1865. The sequence continues at coordinate 1,417 of CAYPIV010000050.1, forward strand.
ACACGGTTTCTTTACGATCGTTCGCTTTTCCGGCAATGATCACTTCGGTTGCTTCTTCACCGACTTTTTTCAAAATTTTATCCGGTCCTTTTTCAAACAAATACGTTGTGTAAGAACCGTCTTTCTTTTCTGTCTTGCGTCCCTCGATCAACCGCATCAACGATTCCAAGGAAAACGCGTGGAGCGTGTCGCTTTCCCAAAGCAGGTCCGAAAAACAGGACTCCGTTCCCAAATGGCACGCGGGACCGTCCGTTTCCGCCAAGATCAGCAAAGCGTCTCGATCGCAGTCGGCTGTAATGGAAACAATGTGCTGATAGTTACCGCTGGTTTCCCCCTTGAGCCAAAGTTTCTTTCGGGAACGACTCCAAAAACAGGTCAGCCCCTTTTCCATGGAGATCTGTAAACTTTCCCGATTCATATACGCCAATGTCAAAACTTTTTTGGTAACGGCGTCCGCCACGATTGCGGGGATCAGACCGTTTTCATCAAATTTCAATTCCTCTGCATTTACCATGCCATACTCCTTTCTCTGCGCACGGGAATTCCATGCGCCGCAAGCTCCTCTTTTAAGGATTCGATCCGAACTTCTCCGAAATGAAAGATCGATGCGGCAAGCCCCGCATCCACGTTCGGAACCGTTTGAAACAACCGTACAAAATCCGCTGCGCATCCGGCCCCTCCGGACGCGATCACGGGAACGGAAACCGCGTCACATACCCGTTCCAACAGCTCCAGATCAAAGCCCTTTTTGACTCCGTCGGTATCAATGGAATTAACCACCACCTCACCGGCACCGTGATCGACGCACCGACGGATCCACTCGATGGCATCCATTCCGCTGTCCTCGCGACCGCCTTTTGCAAACACGTGAAAAGCACGGTCCACACGTTTCACGTCAACGGAAAGGACCACACATTGATCTCCGTATCGCTTAGCGGCTTCCGGGATCAAAGAAGGATCTTGAATGGCACCGGAATTCACGCTGACCTTATCCGCACCGCACTTTAAAACGCGGTCGAAATCCGCCAATGACCGAATTCCGCCGCCAACCGTCAACGGAATAAAGATCGTGCTTGCAACTTCCCGCAAAATATCGGTAAACAGGGACCGTTCCTCCACGGAAGCGGTGATATCGTAAAAAACCAGCTCGTCTGCACCGTGTTCGCCGTAATACCGTGCCAATTCCACGGGAGAAGACACGTCGCTGATTCCCTCAAAACGGACCCCTTTTACCACTCTGCCGTTTCGAACATCCAAACATGGGATCACTCGCTTTGTAATCATTGCGCCACCTCGATCGCTTCGCCGAGGGAAATCGCCCCCGTGTAATACGCTTTTCCGATAATTGCCGCGTACAGATCCATCTTTCGCAAAGCACGGATATCTTCCAATCCGGAAATTCCCCCGGACGCCACGATCTGCATGGAAAAACGGTCGGACAGTTGCCGATATAACAAACAGTTGGTTCCTTGCAAAGTGCCGTCCTTGGAAACATCGGTGCAGATCAAGGTTCGTACGCCGATCTCCTGTAAGTGCTCGCAAAAGGAGAAAACATCCGCATCCGCCGTTTCCGTCCAACCGCGAATGGCGATCCGTCCGTCCTTGATATCCATTCCGACCGCGATCTTTTCCCGATACCGTTCTACCATGCGGCGCAAAAACGGTTCGTCCGTAACCGCAGCCGTACCCAAGATCACCCGATCAACTCCCGCATCCAAATACCGGCATACGGTCTCTTCGGAACGAATTCCTCCGCCGACCTCGCAAAACAAAGACTTCTGCGACAGGATCTTGCGCACGGTATCCAAATTCGGAGCCGTTCCGTCTTTTGCTCCCTCCAGATCCACCAAATGCAGACAAGTAGCACCTGCCTCACAAAAACGCTCGGCAAGTTCCCATGGGCGATCGCTGTATACCGTCATTTGGGAATAGTCCCCTTGATACAGCCGCACCGCACTTCCGCGATACAGATCGATTGCGGGAAAGATCAACATATGCTCCCCTCCATTTCACAAAATGCGCGTAAGATCTTCAAGCCGACAGTTCCGCTTTTTTCCGGATGGAATTGACACCCCATAACGGAACCTTTTGCGACAGCCGCCGTCAAAGGCGCACCGTATTCGGTCTCCGCGATCACGGCATCCTCACGGCAAACCGCATGATAAGAATGCACAAAATAAACGAAATCCCCTTCCTTGAGGTATCGAAACAGGGAATGCTCTTTTGGAAAGTGCAACGCATTCCATCCGATATGCGGAACTTTCAAATGCGATGGGATCGTCTCGGAGATCGAACGGATCTCGCCGGGAATCAAACCAAGCCCCCGGTGCACACCGTATTCGTAGCTGCGTTCCAGCAAAAGTTGCATGCCGAGACAGATCCCGAGCAACGGTTTTCCCGATGCGGCATGTTCGCAAAGCACGCTGTCCAATCCGCTCTCCCGCAATTTTTCCGCCGCATCGCCAAAGGCACCGACCCCCGGCAAAACGATGCGATCCGCCCGTTGCAGCACCCGCTTATCGGATGTTACGGTGACGTCCGCACCGATCATTGCAAACGAACTTGTAAGAGAAAATAGATTTCCGACTCCGTAATCGACAATTGCCAGCATCAAAGAACTCCTTTCGTAGAGGGCACCTCGTCCGCCAATGCAGGATCCTTTGCCACAGCCGAACGGAGCGCTCTTCCGACGGCTTTGAACGTGCCCTCGATCATATGGTGCGCGTTCTCACCGTCCAAAGATCGGATGTGCAACGCGCAAGCAGCATGTCCGACAAAGCCGAGCCAAAATTCTTTGACAAGTTCGGTATCAAACGTTCCTACTTTTTCAACGGTTACCTTCAGGTCATACCGTAAGACGGCTCTTCCGGACAGGTCCGCGGCAACCAAGATCAAAGCTTCATCCATTGGCAAAAGCATACTGCCGTAACGGCAAATTCCTTTTTTGTCCCCCAATGCCTGCGCAAACGCGGTCCCGAGCGCGATTCCGATGTCCTCGGTGGTATGATGGGCGTCCACCTCAAGATCTCCTTTGCAGGAAAGGCGCAGATCGAACCGCCCGTGATGGGCAAACAGAGTCAGCATATGATCCAAAAAACCGATCCCGCTGTGGATATCGGCGTTTCCGGTTCCGTCCAAATTCAAAGATAACGAGATCTCCGTTTCGGCGGTCTTTCGATTGACAGTTGCTGTTCTCATTGTTTTTCCTCCAATATTTCACGGCATGCGCGGACCAACGCATGCATCTGTTCTTCGTTCCCCACGGTAATTCTGCTGTAATCGGCGATCCGCGGAACGTCGAAACGTCGGATCAGGATCCCCTTTTCACGCAGGCGCCGATACAATGTATCCTGCGGCAATTGCGGGTGTTTGACAAAAACGAAATTGGCTTCGGAAGCGGTCGTTCGGAATCCGAGTTCCCGCAACGCGGCATCGACATACGTCCGATTTTCGATGATTTTGCGGCACCGCTCCCGTGTTTGCTCTTCGTCCGCAAGCATGCCGAGTCCCGCAGCGGCTGTCATGGAATTGACGTTGTATGGGTTTGTGGAATATTTTACGGCATTCAGATCCGCGATCAGTCGAGACGATCCGACTCCGAAGCCAAGTCTTCCACCCGCCAAAGAGCGCGATTTCGAAAAGGTCTGCGTTACCAACAAATTCTCGTATTTTTCGATCAAAGGAACACAACTTTCCGCCCCGAAATCAACGTATGCCTCGTCCACTACAACAACCGAATCGGGATTGTGGCGCAAGATCTGCTCGATCTCCTCCGGTGTCAGAGCAATTCCCGTCGGTGCGTTGGGATTGGCGATAAATATCGTTCCGCCGGCATGAAAATACTTCCGAATATCTATGGAAAAGTCCTCTTGCAAGGGGATCGTCCGGTACGGAACGCGGTTACACTCCGCAAAAACCGGATAGAATCCGTAGGTGATATCCGCAAAGACCGCGGGATAGCTGTCATCGCAATATGCCATAAACGCAAAGTTTAAGATCTCATCCGAACCGTTCGTCATCAAAACGTTTTCATACCGCACGCCGAGCAGATCGGCAACCGCGTCCGTCAGTACACGGCATTCGGGATCGGAATACAGTTGCAGTTTTTTCGCAGCCGCCGTTGCCGCCTCGACCGCACGTTCGGTCGGCGGAAACGGGGATTCATTGGTGTTCAGTTTGATCAATGCTTTTTCTTTGGGTTGTTCCCCGGGAATATACGGTTTCAAATTTTGATATTTGCGGCTGAAAAAGCGGCTCATGCATCTGCCTCCGACCGGATCGTTGCACTTTTGGCATGTGCGGTCAATCCCTCTTGCTTTGCGAAATAAGCCACATCCTCGGCAACTTTCGCAAGCGCTTCCGCGGTATAGTACGTAAATTGCGTTTTCTTAACAAAATCATCCACGGAAAGTGGGCTGGAAAATTTTGCGGTCCCGCCGGTGGGAAGCGTATGATTCGGCCCCGCGAAATAGTCTCCCAGCGCTTCCGGACAATTTCGCCCCAAAAATACCGAACCCGCATGACGAATGGCGCCGAGGAGATCAAACGGACGGTCCACACACAACTCCAAATGTTCGGGAGCGATCTCATTGGCGATCTCGATCGCCGTATCCAAAGTAGGAGCAAGAATGATCTTGCCGTTGGTGTCGATCGAAGTACGTGCGATCTCCGCACGCTCCAACAACGGGATCTGTTTTTCCAATTCCGCCTGCACTTTTTGCGCAAGTTCGGCACAATCGGTCACCAAGACCGCGCTTGCCATTTTATCGTGCTCTGCCTGCGAAAGCAGATCTGCGGCAAGATGGCGGGGATCGGAGGCTCCGTCCGCCACGATCAAGATCTCACTCGGGCCCGCGATCATATCGATGGAGACCGTTCCGAATACCTGTTTTTTTGCTTCGGCAACAAAGGCATTTCCGGGACCTACGATCTTGTCCACTTTCGGAACGCTTTCGGTTCCGTAAGCCAATGCCGCGATCGCCTGTGCACCGCCCAATTTGAAGATCCGATCGATCCCGGCGATCTTCGCCGCCGCAAGGATGACGGGATGGATCTTCCCCTCCGCGTTCGGCGGGGTCACCATAACGACTTCACGGCATCCCGCGATCTTTGCGGGGATGGCATCCATCAATACCGTGGACGGATATGCCGCAGTTCCTCCGGGAACATACAGCCCCGCACGATCGATCGGAATGCTC
>CAYPIV010000051.1:0-1259 GCA_964410895.1 uncultured Ruminococcus sp.
GTACCGCCCAAACCCGTTCCTGACGAAGTTGCGCATCCCGTTCTTTGGCGGCAACCTGTAAAAAGCGTTCCTCTTCCTGTTCTTCCCTTCCGTATGCTTTTACAACGCGAATACCGGAAAAGATATCATGCAAAACGGCACTTCCCTTGGAATTCAACTCCCATCTTCGGTGAAACATTCCTCGCATAAAACTCCAAAAGAATTTAAATGCCAAGGCAACAAGCGGTGCGGGGATCAAAATGAGAAGCGCCAAGCGATAATCGTATGTCAGCAAAACGCCGCCGATGGCAACAAACAAAAGTGCCTGCTCCAAAAGGTTCGGAAGCTTGTTGATCAAAAAGTTTTTGATGGTTGCGGTATCGCTGTTAACGCGTTTCATCAACTCTCCCGAAGTACGAACGGCGATCTGCGAAATGGAAAGCCGCTGGATCTTTTGGAATACCATATCCCGCAAACGCAGGACCAACCGATTTCCGCCGACGGTCAAAAAATATCCTCGCAAGATCCGGATTCCGCGGCGAAACAGATTGGTCAGGAACAACGCGGCGATCATCCCCAAAAATCCCCACAACAGGACATTTCCGTCGGTATTTTGAATGTAATCGTCAACCAAAATGCGGTTAATATACGGAATGATCAAACCGATTGCCGTCGTTGCAAAAAACAGTAATACGGCGATTGCAATGTATCGAAATTCGCTTTTGGCAAGTCCGAACAATCGCCTGAGCGCTTTTTTCTTGGAGGTACATTTGGTACAAACCGTTGATCCCTTCGGATACGGGTTTCCGCACTTGGGACAAACCTTTCCCATGTGAGAAGTCAGTTTGGAAAAATCACAGTCGTGATGCCGTAAATAATGCATCAGGCATTTCACAAAATGTCCCAAAGAAACCAAATAGCGATTGTCCGCACGGGCGAAACAGATCGCCTGCTCCTCATCTTTTCGAAGATATTGCACGAACACGCAACCGACTCCCGTAACCAATTTGACCTCACGGATCCGTTCCAGCGGTTCGCACAAAACCAGCTTTTCATCGGTGTATACACGCAATTCCGAACAAAAGGCGGCAATCAGCGTTTTGCACTGCCGATTCGGGGAATCCACGTCCAAATTGGCAAAAGCCAATGCGATCAGATCGTTTTCCGAACAACGGGGCTCGATTTTTTTCAGATCACGCAGCAAACTCGGATTGACTGTTTTCATCGTCTGCTCCTTTAAAGGTACAGTTCAAGCTTTTTACAGCTTTTTCTGTCCAACT
>CAYPIV010000051.1:1359-6557 GCA_964410895.1 uncultured Ruminococcus sp.
ATCCGACGCTCGGTCTCGGTATCCATTGCCGCAGTCGCTTCATCCAAGATCAAGATTTGAGGATCTTTTAAAATCGCACGCGCAATGGAGATCCGTTGCCGTTCTCCGCCGGAAAGTTCCTGATAACCGAAGCCGACGCGCGTATGGTAAGCATCCGGAAAACGCATGATAAAATCATGTGCGCCTGCCAATTTCGCGGCTTCCACCACTTCTTCAAAGGTAGCATCCGGGCGGGCGTACCGAATGTTCTCCAACAGCGTTCCTAGAAACAAATACGTTTCCTGCGAAACGATCGCAATATTCCGATGCAGGGCGTCGAAAGAAAGTTCCCGGATCGGATACCCTCCAACCGATATTTCTCCTTCATCCGTATCGTAAAGCCGCATCAAAAGATTGGCAAGCGTGCTTTTTCCCGCTCCCGTATGCCCCACGATCCCCAAAATATGTCCGGACGGAACCCGAAAAGAAACGTCATCGATGATCTTCTTCCCTTTTTGATAAGAGAACGAAACATGCGAAAAATCCACGGTTCCGTTTAAGGAAGGCGGCGAGATGGCATTCTCCTTTTCACTGACATCCGGCTGAGCATCCATGATCTCAAACAAGCGCTGAATAGCATTGCTGCAATCCGCACTCCAATCGATAAAATCCACAAAAAAATCCAACGGTTCAAACACCATGTTCATGTAAGCGATGAAAGTCAAAAGCAAGCCGTAGGTCAACCCCGTATCGCCGCGGATCACCATCCAACCGCCCACTCCCCAAGCAATCAAATTGCCGAGGTACAAGACCATGTTCGCCATTGGCCACGCATAATTGGTAAATAATGCAAGTGCTTTCTCGCTGTCGCCCATAACGCGGTTTTTCTGATGGAATCGATCGATCTCTTCCGATTCCTTGGAAAACGCCTTTACCACGCGCATTCCCGAGAAAACATCCGATAAAAACGAGTTGAGTTGCTTGGATCCCGCAAAACGCTTGGAATGCAAACGCCGTTCCCGTTGATACATCCAACGGATTAGAAACAAAAACGCAGGCACCGTCAGCAAAACCAACACCGCCAACACAGGCGAGATCAAAAACATCAGCACCACCAATACCAAGATCTGCACCGCATTGACCAGCATGTAAGGCAGTCCGTCGCAGAAAAAAGAATAAATGGTATTGGCGTCTTCATTCACCTGCGTGATCAGACCGCCGGTCTGTCGGCTGGTAAAAAATCGCAAAGACAACCGCTTGATGGAAGAAAAGATCGTTTTCTTCAATTCGAAGATCACTTTCGGAGCAACCACGGCGGCGACCGAATTGTTGATCACCGTTGCCAAAAGTTTCAATAGCTTTGCGCCGGCGATCAGCAGAATCGCAAGCAACAATTCCCCGGCAAAACTGCCTGTTCCGTAGATCACTTCATCATAGAAAAAGCCGCTGGAAAGATACGGAACGGCAATTCCCGCAATCGTCAAAAGAGCCAAAGAAAGCACCAATACGATCAAATAAGCGCGATACCGTAAAAAGAATGCCGAAAACCGCAAAAAAAGTTTCCCTTTTTCCATACAACGCGGGCAAACGGGACGGTTACTGTCCGGATAGCGCATGCCGCATTTCGGACAGCGTTTATTGGCGGGATCATCCCTTTCATCGATCGCAAACGGTTCTCCCTGTGCAAGCTTTTCCGCATATTTTGCAAGCAATAACATAGAATCTTTGCAAAAATTCGTAAAACAAGTCAGCAGAACGGTTTCTTCTTCGGGAAACGGTCCACCCGTTGCAAAGTCGTTTTTTACGGACCGATCCGCACAAGCGGCGGGCTCGAACTTCTCCGAAACATCCGACTTGTCCAACGTGCGCTTTGCAACCAACCGTCCGGCGGAAAGCAGTTCTTCCACATGAAATCGATGCAACGTACATAAAGCGTACCGTTCTTCGGTAAGCAACGTAAACGTATGATCCGGTTTCGGTGCTTTTGTTTTTCGGCTGCGCTCTGCCGTTTTCGCCGAAAGGATCCCCGAAAGGATAAGGATCTCCCGTTGCGTTACAAAAACATAAGTATCCTGTGCCATAAGGTCTCGGTTACGGTCACAATAGGCACCGATCAGCAGTTCCTCTTGGGGGATCCCCTTCTCGCGCAACCAATCGAGAACCGCGACCGGAATCAAATCCAAAGCAAACAAACAAACACCTCCATCAAAATGATCAATCCGGGCATCAACCGCCCCAAAGGCTCTATGTCAAGGTAGGCTGTGTTTCAACCGCGTTGGGAATTGGTTCCGTCGGATCGGTGAAAGATCTGCACTTGTTCGTAAAGTTCTTTGAAAAAGGAATACCCGTAAAGGATCGCCGCCACGGTAAGAAAAGCCGTCGCGATCCAAATTTGAGAAAAACTTGCCTGTAAAAAATATTCCGCGCAATTTCCGATCACTGCCAGCAGGAACAGCGCCGAGGAAACGGTCCGTTTTCGGGAAAGCTCTCGATGTAACCGAAGCGTAGCTTTCTCGGAAAGTGCATCATTATCGGAATAACAGACCCCCGTATGGCGGCAAATGACCGCATGCACAGTACGATCGATCAAAAGCCATGCCAATACGGTACATACCGTTACCGCAAAAACCAGCACCCGAAGATTGAAAAAGCGCCAATACGCCGCCTCCGAATAAAAAGCATCTTTCGGCGTATATCTGCTTTGATATTGTGCCCCCAAAACCAATCCCAATGCGGACAGAACGGTCTGCGGGAGAAACAGCAAGAGTGCATACATCCGTTTCCCGAGCACCGAGAAAAGGATGGAAATTGCGATCGCTCCGCATACGCCGAACAGCGGAGAAAAAAAGATGGAATAAGCCCCGTATTTTACGGATACCAAACACCAACTTCCCAAAAACAGCCATCCGAATGCCGATCGAATGTTTCGAACGGTCAAAAGATTAGGTTGCGAGAGGACCGTTTGTTCATAAGAGGTCTGCAAAGAGCGAAGCCACTCCCGATCTCTTACGATCTTACCGAATCCGCGGATCCAGCAAATGCACCAGATCACCCCCGTGATCAAAGATATTGCCGCCGTTAAGAAGCGGAAAAAGCCGACATACGGAAACCAATCCGTCCACCGGGACGTTGAAGTGCTTGCGAATACTCCCGCGCGATACCATTCATATTCCAACAACGGATCGGTTGCGGAAGCTTCAAAAGAAGTCAATACCGAGCATTCCGGCAACAGTGCGCAGACGGACGTAATCACTACTCCGACCGTACAAACACGGCACATCCGTTCGGCAAGACTTTTTCCGCGTCGTTTTTGCAGGATCGCCATGGCACCGGTTGCGGCACCGAAACGTTCCATTTCGGAAAACAGTTGCCGAAGAAACGGAATGAAAAAGAAAATACGAAGCAGTGCCGTAAAGAAAGAACACAGCAAGATCAGAACCGGAAGTTCGTATCGGTTCATCTCCGAAAGATGTGCGGGCAAATAGCATCGTACCAAAAGTTCCGCGCACAGTTGCACAATGCCGAGCGGGATCAAAACGCGCAGGCGTTTTCGACACAGATCCATGCCTTCTCGGAGATCGGAAAGCCGGATCAAACCAATAAACAGCAAGCAATATCCGATCACATCCGGCAACAGATCGCAATAAGCAACCATCGGATCCGCCAAAAAGAAAACCGACGATAACAGAATAACGAAGTCCCACCGAAACCGAACCTTACGCATGTATCCTCCTTTCCGAAATTCGAACTTTCGCTTTTTAACGTTTCTTTTTCTTTGAATGCTGAATTTTCTTTTGATTCCGCGCTTCCTGTTTTTTCTTCAACCGTTCCTCCGTTTCGCTTTTGACGCGTTCGATCGCACCGGTACGGTTCCGTTCGTAGGCATCACCGATCCGATTGAGAAATTCCCAACGATAGCGCTTCGGGGTTTGTTCCTCATCCCCCTCGGCACAGATATCCTTGGTACAAGTGATCAAAAGGAAAAGATCGCACACGATCCACACAAGATTCAGCAAAACGACGGAAAAACCGAGATATGCTTGCAATTGCCACGCGGAAACATTGCAAAGCAGGTATACGACAGCATATCCGAGCACAAAAACGGAGTTGCGGATCGCCGCGGAGGCGATCCGCGGCAATCCGACTTCTTTTGCGATCATCCGGATCCCGTAAAGCAATGCCAACTGGAAAAGAATGATCAGAAAGAACTCGATCCAACGCACGCAAACGGCAACCGAACCGGTCGATCCGGGAATCCCCCATCCGAACCGTTCGGAAAGTGATGTCGCGGTTGCGTAACAGCCAACCGCAAACAACGGGATCTGAAGCCACAGGGAGTAGACAAACGCGCGGTGAAATGTTACCAATCGGAGCAACCCGAACGTCATGATACCGCATCCGATCAAAAGCGCCGGACCGCCGAGCCCAAACATTTCCGCCAAGATCCGCAAAACAAAGGTCACCAGATAACCAATGGTAAGATACCCGAATCCCATGCCTTCCCTCCTCTGTCAGTCATTGCCGTTTCGCATACAGCAATTTTTATATTTTTTGCCGCTGCCGCAGGGACACGGATCATTTCTTCCGATCTCGGCGCCGTCCTTTACAACCGTTGCGGAAGCGCGTTTAACGACCGTTTTTTTTGCGGCACCGCCTTCAAAACCGGCTGTGATGGGGTTGGCGACCTGAATACGTCGGATCGGTTGCTCACGCGGAACTGCCGAAAGAATGCCGCGTACCGTATTTTGCCGAATATCGCCGACCATGCCGTCAAACAATTCGGAACCTTGGATCCGATACTCGGTCACAGGGTCTCTCTGCGCGTAGGCTTGCAGACTGACATTGCTTTTCAAATCTTCCATCGTATCGATGTGCTCCATCCAAGCCAGATCCACATTGCGCAGCAAGATCGCACGCTCCACTTCGCGGAACGTATCCGCGCCGAAGAGCTGCTCCTTTTCTTCATACCGCTGCAACACACGGTCGGTCAACAGATCGGTGATCTCCTGCCGCTGTAACCGATTTCGTTCGGCATCCTCCATGTGAAAATCCTGTTCGGTCGTTAAAGTGCCGAGAAAATGCGCCCGCAAACCGTCCAGATCCCAATCCTCCGGCTTTTCCTCGCGCGTAAAACTGTTCACCGCTTCCTCCACGGAAGAAAAGAGCATTTTTTGAATGGTCTCGGAAAGATCCTCACCGTCAAGAACGGATTGCCGTTG
>CAYPIV010000052.1:0-6547 GCA_964410895.1 uncultured Ruminococcus sp.
CAGGCGTGAACTTCCAAACGGAACCAATTCGGCGGTACCTTTTTCGGCAACGGCAAAATCGCCTCCGTCAGATCATCTTTCCAAGAACGCACACACGCATATTCTCGGGAATCCGTCAACAAGGCAATGGCGTGCGCGGGGGAGCACCGAATATGGACCCGATCCTCGGCATCCAAATACAGTTCGAAAATCTCGGGACCGGTCGTTGCGTACAGATCTTTGTTTTCCATCGCGGTAAAAATGCTGTCATAATCCAAACTCTTCGCATAGATCATGGTCCAACCGCCAAACGAATCCGAATTGGGATTCTCTAACGGATGGTGATTGTGGTTGTCATCCGAAGCAGTGGGAACCAAAAGAGGCTTTCCGTCATAATAAAAGGATCTGCATGCGGATTCGTATTCATAATCGCCCCAGCCGTCAAACAGCGTTTGCTGAGAGCCGTGATTGTAGATCTCCATTCCCCAAAGATGTTGCAACGGGAGATAATGATCGGAAATTTCATAGCTCCAACGCGGATGGTTCAGCTGTACCAAAAAACCGTCGGCGGAAGCTCTGGTGATCAAATCCTGCGCATATGACAACTCAAACCGATCCGTATACTCCGGAAACTCTGTTCGGTTGGGGTCTTTGGAAAAGAAATTGATATGATATTGCGGAATGTGAGATCCGTGATAGGCGTCCGTAAAATCGGAAACGGGAAGATGCATGTCGATCTCGGTAGCGGTGATCGGCAAAAAATTTGGCGAACGCAATTCGTTGTGCGGAACCAGAACGCGGTGATCGCTGAACGCAATAATATGGTATCCCCGTTCGGCATAGATCTCTTTCAACTGTGCCGGAGTGTAATGCCCGTCGGAAAAAGTCGTATGGGCATGCAGATTTGCTTTATACACGTTGCAATCTTTGGGAAGTAAATACTTTTTGACCTCCATAAAAATCCTTTCCGAATCAAATTCTGTTAATGATTGAATATCCGCGTTCGGCGAACAGTTCCGCCGAACGGAAAAACCGTCCGTTTGGCTTTTTCAAAGTCATTTTGGAAGATCCTTCTTTGTTTGCTCCTTTTTCAGACGATACTTCGGGTAATCCAAACGGATCATTGCCGTTAAGATCGACAGAATGTTGCAAATTTCCGAAATCACTCCGGGCCAAGAACGGTTGAGAAAGTTATACGTCAGCCAGAACGGATCGTTTGCCAATGTCAGCAAACGAACGCGGAACGGATCTTGAAATGCCAATGCAAACGTGGTCAACACCATTGCCACAAGCGGTAACAACGCAAGCCATCCCTCGCCGCCCGGACGCAACGCGGAAAACAGCGAAGCTCCCGCAGTTAACACAATAAAAAGCACATACCAAAACCGCTTGCGAGCCCATGCATGCTTTTCACGGCACGCATAGACCGTGGCGCGTGCAAAACCGACCACATTCAACAGCATTCCCGCCAAAGCGCCGATCAGCAACATATGAACGCTCCAAAGCATCGTACTGACGCATTGCCAAATGACGATGCGTCTTTGCGTTTTTTGCTGAAAAGAAACGATTCCTGCGCTAAATCCCAAAACACCGATCAGCTGTGCGATCATGCCCAACGGTCCCTGCGAAGCCAAAAAATCGGAAATCCATTCTATCATAGCATCTGCTCCATCTCATTCTCATGATTATGATCATTAACCGTCTTGCCATCGGCAATTCCGTCTTGTTTTATTATACAAAGAAAATCAAAAAAGTCAAGCGTTTTTTCAAAAATTCCATGGAAATCCGTCTTTTCGAAAAAAGCCGGGTCCCTGCCAGCAAGGCTCGTTATTCGATGCGATCGTATTTTTTCGGAGGTCGGTCGAAAAAGAATTCGAACCGTAAACAGATCCGTTTTTTTCAATGCAAACGAAAACGTGGCAATCGCCCGCAAGACGGAAAGGGCGCAAAAAGAAAGGAGCTTCAAAACAGAAAGTGGGGAAAAGCCGATCGGCTTTTCCCCACTGAGCAACTTGCTTATTCGTACAGTTTGCCCATTTTGAGCAATCTCTGATATTTTGCTTTCGCGTTTGCGTCTGCCTTTTGGAAGAGTGCCTCCGCTCTCGTCGGGAAGGACTGCTTCAACCGTGCATAACGCGTCTCGGACTGAATGAAGTCTACGTAATTTGCGGTAGGCTCCTTGCAATCGATGGTCAACTTATTGGATTCCAACGTAGGATTGTAACGGAACATCTGCCAATAGCCGGCTTCGACCGCTTTCTTCATTTCCAGCTGGCAGTTCTGCATACCGCCCTTTAAGCCGTGCATTTCACACGGTGCATATCCGATGATCAAAGAAGGACCGTGGTAAGATTCTGCTTCTTTCAATGCCTTGAGCAACTGATTCATATCCGCGCCCATTGCAACCTGAGCAACGTAAACGTAGCCGTAAGACATTGCGATCTCCGCCAAGTTCTTCTTTCCGATCGCTTTTCCGGCAGCCGCAAACTGTGCGACCTGACCGATGTTGGAGGCTTTGGAAGCCTGTCCGCCGGTATTGGAATAAACCTCGGTATCAAATACGAATACGTTCACATCTTCACCGGAAGCCAAGACATGGTCCAAACCGCCGAATCCGATGTCATATGCCCATCCGTCTCCGCCGAAGATCCAAACGGACTTCTTGGACAGATACTCTTTCTCCGCAAGGATCGATGCCGCAACCGGACAGCCTGCCTTTTCGGCTGCTTCCAACTCGGCGATCAAAGCCTTGGTCGCATCGGTGTTTTTCTCACCGTCGTCATACGTTGCCAAATATGCTTCCGCGGCTGCTTTGAATGCATCGCTTGCGCGATCGCTTTCCGCCATTTCGCGGATCTTGCCCATCAGTCTGTTACGAATGGTCTTTTGACCGAGCGCAATTCCCAAACCGTGCTCCGCATTGTCCTCAAACAAGGAGTTGCCCCATGCAGGACCGCAGCCGGATTCCTTATTGACCGTATAAGGCGTTGCGGGAGCGGAACCGCCCCAAATGGAGGAACATCCCGTTGCGTTGGAAATATACATTCTTTCGCCGAACAGTTGCGTTACCAAACGTGCATAAGAAGTTTCCGCACAGCCTGCGCAAGAACCGGAGAACTCAAGCAACGGCTGTTTGAATTGGCTTCCCTTGACGGTTGCGTTGATCAATTCTTTCTTCTCGCTGACATTGGCAACCGCGTAGTCGAACGCTGCCTGCTGATCCAATTGGCTCTGCTGAGAAGTCATCGCAATCGCCGCTTTTTCCGGAGTACCGTCCTTCAATGCCTTTACCGTAACGGGGCATGCCTTTACGCACAGCGTGCATCCCATACAATCCAAAGGACTGATCGCCATGGTAAATTTGTAATTGGTTTTCAAAACGGGTTTTGCCGTAAATTTGGTCGATGCGGGAGCATTTGCCGCTTCCTCTTCCGTCATTGCGAACGGACGGATCGCCGCATGCGGGCACACAAACGCACAGTTGTTACACTGAATGCAGTTTTGCTCATTCCATACGGGTACATCCACTGCAACGCCTCTTTTTTCGAATGCGGCGGAACCTTGCGGGAAGGTACCGTCTGCATACTTGGAGAATGCGGATACGGGAAGTGCATCACCGTTCATAGCGGATACGGGACGAACCACGTTGTTGACAAAATCCACAAGGTCCGCACGCTTGCCGGTTGCTTCCGCTTCCGCGGCATCCTCCGGAAGCGTTGCCCATGTTGCGGGAACATCAACCTTTACCAATGCGTCCACGCCGGCATCAATTGCCTTGTAGTTCATTTCCACCACTGCCTCACCTTTCTTCAGGTAAGACTTTTTCGCCATATACTTCATATGGTCGATCGCTTCGTCAATGGGCATGATATCCGCAAGTTTGAAGAATGCGGACTGCAAAATGGTGTTGGTTCTCTTGCCCATACCGATCTCACGCGCTTTATCGATCGCATTGATGATATAGAAATGAATGTTGTTCTGCGCAATGTATTTCTTCACGGAATTCGGCAGATGTGCGTCCAACTCGTCTGCATTCCACTGACAGTTCAAAAGGAACGTTCCGCCCGGTTTTACATCCTGAACAACCTTATACCCCTTCAAAATATAGGCAGGAACATGACATGCCACAAAATTTGCCTTTGTGATATAGTAAGGAGATTTGATCGCTTTATCGCCGAAGCGCAAGTGAGAGATCGTCACGCCGTTGGTCTTTTTGGAGTCATACTGATAATATGCCTGAATAAACTTATCGGTATAGTCACCGATGATCTTGATGGAGTTCTTATTTGCGCCGACAGTACCGTCACCGCCGAGTCCCCAGAATTTGCATGCAACCGTACCTGCGGAAGCGGTGTCGGGTGCTTCGGTCTCTTTTAGAGAGTGACCGGTCACGTCATCCACAATACCGATCGTGAACCCGTTCTTAGGCTCTGCCTGATCCAAATTTGCAAATACGGCAAAAATGGAAGCGGGTGTGGTGTCTTTGGAACCGAGACCGTAACGTCCGCCCACAACTTTTGCGGATACACCGGTCTGCGCAAGTGCCGCAACAACATCCAAATAAAGCGGATCGCCCAATGCACCGGGCTCTTTGGTTCTGTCAAGAACAGCAACTTTCTTTACGGTTTTCGGAAGTGCTTCCGCAAGTTTTGCGGCAACAAACGGTCTGTACAAACGGACCTTTACCAAACCGACCTTTTCACCGGCTGCCAACATGTAGTCGATCACTTCTTCCGCAACATCGCAAACGGATCCCATTGCAACAATGACTTTCTCCGCATCGGGAGCGCCGTAATAGTTGAAGAGCTTATAGTCCGTTCCGAGCTTTGCGTTTACTTTATCCATATATTCTTCCACGATTGCGGGAAGTGCTTCATAATAAGGATTGCATGCTTCTCTGTGTTGGAAGAAGATATCTCCGTTTTCTGCAGAACCGCGGAGAACCGGATGCTCCGGATTCAAAGCACGGGAACGGAAAGCGGCTACGGCATCCATATCGACCATTTCTTTCAGATCCGCATAATCCCATGCCGCGATCTTTTGAACCTCATGCGAGGTGCGGAAACCGTCAAAGAAGTTTAAGAACGGAACGCGACCTTTAATGGTGGAGAGGTGTGCAACCGCACCGAGATCCATGATCTCCTGCTGGTTCGACTCTGCCAACATTGCAAAACCGGTCTGACGGCAAGCGTAGATATCGGAATGATCGCCGAAAATATTCAGCGCATGAGATGCAACGCAACGTGCGGAAACATGGATCACGCAGGGGAGCAACTCACCTGCGATCTTATACATATTCGGAATCATCAAAAGAAGTCCTTGAGATGCTGTATAGGTGGTGGTCAACGCACCGGCTGCAAGCGAACCGTGCACAGCACCGGCAGCACCCGCCTCGGACTGCATTTCCATTACCTTTACCGTATCGCCGAAGATATTTCTTGCGGGTTCGCCAAATGCGTTTTTGTCGGTAGCAGACCAAGTGTCGGTTACCTCCGCCATCGGCGAGGACGGGGTGATCGGGTAGATGGCTGCAACTTCGGTAAACGCATACGATACATGCGCAGCCGCAGTATTACCATCCATAGAAAGTTTTTTTCTTTCGATAGCCATTTGAATAGACCTCCTGATTTTTTTGAAGATATATTTTCAATCTATACCGATCTTCATTATAGCACACCTTTTTGCAAAAGTAAAGATATTTTTGAAAAAAACGAGCGCTTTTCTTGACGCGTTGCAATCGTTGTAAAACAGGCACACTCTCCCTTTGTTTTTCCCGTTTCTTCTTGAAAAAGACATCTTACAATCGAAGATCGTAGGAAACCGGCATTGAAAAACAGCGTCCGGTCTTTGCAAACGTCATCCGAGTGCCGAAAAGAAAAAGGATGCGCTCCGCAGGAAAAAAGCCGAGCGATTTCTCACCCGGCTGCATTCGCGTTTTCGTTTTTGCTCTGTCGATCTTGATCTCGAAAACATCTTGCCTGAGCAAGCACACAAATCGGACTTGACCTACCCGACTCGCATGATCCGCTTTCGGAAAAGATTTTCGAACGTTTTTTGATGCTCTTTTTCGGTGTTCCCCCTCACTTAATCCAAATTCAATGGATCTCGTAGCGTGCTTCGCCGCAGACAATTTCGATTTTAATCGTATTGTAATATTCGTCATTATCCAAATGTTTTAAGTCCTTTAGTATTTCAACCAAGTTATCTAAAGTTCCGGGCCATTTTTGTTCTAATACTTCTGCACCGAGAATTTCAACGTAAAATACTTTATCGTTATTTACAATATCAGTCAAGCAATCCCACAGAGCATCCCAATTTTTACCGTAATTGAAAGGCAAATCCAATTCTTTTTTTATAATTTGGTGAAAATCCCCCCAATGTTCGATTTTTGAAAAATCCAACGTGTATTTTTCTTTGTATGCATACATAATTGTTAATTTCTCCTTTCCGATATTTCATAAAATGTTTCGTAATGGTCACATGTGACAAAAATCAGACCGTCATTTGAATAAAGAATACGGTCAGTTCCTCTATAACCGGATGTATAATTTATATCTGCTTCATACCA
>CAYPIV010000053.1:0-6507 GCA_964410895.1 uncultured Ruminococcus sp.
TGGGAAATGATCCGGAAGAAAAAGAGAAACGTAAATTTCTTCCTTGCCATTCTTCCGGCAACGTTCGGGATCTACCTGCTCTGCCTGTCGGACGGATTGCACGGATTCTATCTCGGTGATGTTTTGGCATGTTTTTGCGCCGTCTTTTACGCGCTGCACATTTTATCGGTCTCGCATTTTCGGGAAGCCGACGGAATGTTGCTCTCGCTCTTGCAATTGGGAACCTGTGCGCTCCTTTCCGGAACCGTTTCGCTTTTGTTTGAGGAAACACCGTCCTCGGATGCAGTCTTGGCGTGTGTCCCGCACTTTCTCTACCTCGGAATCGTTTCCGGCGGCATTGCCTACACCCTGCAGATCGTGGGACAAAAATATGCGGAACCTACCGTCGCATCCATTTCCATGAGCTTCGAATGTATTTTTTCGGCTCTGTGCGGATGGTTGTTTTTGGACCATCCTCTGACAACGCGCGAGTGGCTGGGATGTTTCTTGATGTTCGGCGCCATTCTTTTGGCGCAACTGCCACCGATCCCGATCAACGCAATCAAAAAGCGGACTCAATCCGCAAAAAAATAGAGATTCCGAGACGTTTTTGAAAGAAAACGTCTTTTTTCATAAGAATTCATTCGGAAATGCCGACTTTTTTTAAAACCACAGTTGCTTTTTTCGGAAAATCGTGCTATAATGAGAGTGCTGTGCCTTTTCGATTTCGGCATTTTCGCCGCGGGACCGTACGGCAAATGAAAAACACGGAAAAGGAGCTTGCCATGGATCATCCCGCAATCGCGATCTTGCTTGCGGTCTACAATCCGAATGAAGCTTGGCTTACGGAACTGTTGCAATCCTTGGATCGGCAGACATACCCGACACTCCGCCTGTATGTGAGAGACGACGCTTCCACCGCTCTTTCGCAGGAAAAGTTGCAAGCATTGTTGGAACGGTCGATCACTCGCTTCCCTTTTTGCATCACACGCAATCAAACCAACCTCGGTTCCAACAAAACCTTTGAGGCACTGCTTCGGGATTGCAACGAACCCTATATTGCTTTCTGCGATCAAGACGACATTTGGCTTCCGAACAAGTTGGAAAATTCATACCGTTTGTTTCGGGAGAGCCCGTTGTCGCCGACCTTGGTCTGTACCAACGTCTCCGTCATGGACGGAAACGGCGCCGAGATCGCACCCCGCATGGAAGCGCACAGACACCGTCATATCTTTTTGCGTGGGAATGGACTGAGCAAGGATTTTATTTACCGCAATTTCGTCATGGGGTGTACCGTTCTCATGGAACGGGAGCGCGCTCTCTCTTACTGCCCCTTTCCGGACGCCGTGGTGCATGACCACTACTTAGCATACCGCTCCGCGTTGGACGGTTCCATCGATTATTTGGAGGAACCGCAAATGCGTTACCGGGTATACGGCGGCAATCAGACCGGTGTCATGACAAAAGTTAACGGCAAAGCAGACTATTGCGAGCAACGCATTTTCGGCTTTCAGCGGCGCGTTGCGTGTTTTTCCCGGTATGCGGACGATGCCGCGCTCCGTACCGCGCGGGAATTCGGCGATGCCCGCTTGGCAAATTTTCGCAGAGACAAAGGGGCTTTTCGAAAACTTTGGAGCATGCGTTCCGTCAATCCGCCGCTGATATGGTTTGAATTGTTTGCACTGCGACTTCCCGCCCCTCTATTTCGGCTGACCGTTCGTTTGATCCAAAAAGGGATCCTTTGATGCGAACGTCACGCTGTTTCCGATGAAAGGAGCTTTCTCATGAAAATATTGGTGACCGGTGTAAAAGGTCAGCTCGGCTATGATGTTTGCCGAGTTCTTCGCGCACGCGGGATCGAACCGATCGGCGTAGATATCGAGGACTTCGACATTACCGATCCGATTGCCACGGAAACTTATTTGGCATCCGCCGCTCCGGATGCCATCATCCATTGTTCGGCTTTTACCGCAGTTGATAAAGCCGAGGACGATCCCGCACTTTGCGAGAAGGTCAATACCGACGGGACCGAAACGATCGCCAAGGCAGCCAAACGTCTCGGTGCCAAAATGATGTATATTTCCACGGATTACGTGTTCCCGGGAACCGGAACCGCATATTATGCTCCGGATGACGCCCCAGCGCCGCTGTCGGTTTACGGAAAGACCAAACTTGGCGGCGAGCTTGCCGTCAAAAAGCACTTGGAGCATTATTTTATCGTCCGAATTTCTTGGGTATTCGGAAAGAACGGAAACAATTTCGTTCGCACGATGCTTCGTTTGGCGCAGACCAGACCCGAAATTTCCGTTGTGGACGACCAGATCGGTTCTCCGACCTACACTTGGGATCTGGCACAGTTGCTTTGCGATATGATCGTAACCGACCGCTACGGAACTTACCATGCCACAAACGAGGGCATTTGCTCTTGGTATGAATTTGCAACCGAGATCTTGCGATTGTCGGGCAGTTCGACGGTCGTGCATCCGATCTCTTCCGAGCAGTATCCCGCAAAGGCTCCCCGTCCGAAGAATTCCCGTATGAGCAAAGACGCCTTAACGCAAGCCGGCTTTTCCCGCCTTCCGCATTGGAAAGACGCGTTAGAACGGTATCTTTCGGAGCCGGCAGAAACGGACGTCCCGCAAAGTTGATTTTCTTGCGGGAAGAATCTTTCCGAGACAGAAAGGAATAATTATGAAAAGCAAAATCGGACGAATTTGTCTGATCTTATTGATATCATACCTGATATTAGGTGCCGCCTTTTACCCGATCGGCGGTGAGAGCTTGCACCAAACACACGGTTGCTCGGACACCGTTTCCCCCACCGTATTGGTCAGCGATTTTACGGTAGGCTCGGTCATCGAGCAGGATTTTGTCTGCAATTATGATTCTTTGGATCAAATCGGGCTCATGGCATTGCAGAAAAGCAACAACCTCGTTCGATTTGAGATCTTAAATGAGCAAAAAGACGCCCTGTACCGAAAAGATCTTGATCTGGGATCCGCAAGCTATGCCGAGCAGATCTATTTGATCCCCTTGGACCAGCCGTTAAAGGATGCCAAGGATCAAACTTTCACTTTGCGCATCACTTCGTTGTCCGAAACAGCTGTCAAAGATCCGAATTCCGAGCCGACAACGGATGCGGACGCTCCCGCAAGAATGTTGATGCTGTATTGCGGAAACACGGTGGAAACAGGTCGATTCTCCGTAGAAACGGAAATTCCGGCAGCAACCTTGAATCAAACCGTGATTCAGGACGGAAGCAATGAAAACGCACCCGTCAGTCTCTGCATGAGCATTTACGGAACCGATCATCACATTTTCGGACAGTATTATTGGTATTTTTATGCCGGCGGTGCCCTGCTGTTGGCTGCTTTTTTGGCTCTCTTGCTATTCAAAAAGAAAAAGCAGAAGAAGTCCGCCGTTCTCGCCTTGGCTTCCTCGTTAAATAAGTACCGCTTTTTGATCAAGCAGCTGGTCATGCGGGATTTCAAAACCAAATACAAGCGTTCCGTCCTCGGAATGTTTTGGAGTTTTCTCAATCCGTTGCTGACCATGAGCATTCAGTACATCATTTTTTCCACGCTGTTTCGCTCCGATATCGACAATTTCGTTGTGTACCTTTTAACGGGTATCGTTTGTTTTAACTTTTTCAGTGAGGCAACCAATATGTGCTTGATGAGCATCATCGGAAACGCTTCGCTCATCAACAAAGTCTACGTTCCGAAATACATTTATCCGTTTTCCCGTACGCTGTCCTCCGGAATCAATCTGTTATTGGCTCTGATCCCGCTGCTGCTGATGCTGGTCATTACGCAAAAAGCGATCCCGATCACCATTTTGTTGCTTCCCTTCGTTTTACTGATGCTATTTTTCCTCAGCTACGGCATCGGTTTGATCTTGGCAACTTTAATGGTATTTTTCCGGGATACCCAATTTTTGTGGAGCATTTGCGTAATGCTTTTGAACTATCTTTCCCCGATCTTTTATCCGGAAAGCATTATTCCCGCAAATTTCCTGCCGGTTTACAGAATGAACCCATTGTATCAGGTGATCACTTTTACCAGAAAGATCCTGATGATCGGCGAAGGCATTTGCGCCCCCTCCCCACAGGATTATATCACCTGTATCTTGGCTTGCGTAATTCCGTTCTTCCTCGGGCTTTGGATCTTTAAAAAGAACGAAAATAAATTTGTTTTGAATATTTGAACCGCAGTGTAACGACACGTTTCGAAAGAAAGGATCTCTGTTTTTCATGATCAAAGCAGAAAACATTACCGTATGCTACCGCATGGCAAATGATCGGATCAAAAGCATCAAAGAATACTTGGTAGCATTGTTGAAGAAAAAATTACAATACGAAAAATTCTACGCGCTCAACCACGTCAGCTTTGAAATTCAAAAAGGCGAAGTGATCGGCATTATCGGCAATAACGGCGCCGGAAAAAGCACCTTGCTGAAGGTCATCTCCGGGATCCTCACCCCGGTGGAAGGCACCGTGACTTTAGAAGGCAACGTAGTGCCGATGTTGGAACTCGGAAGCGGATTTGACATGGATCTGACGGGGCGGGAAAATATTTTTTTGAACGGTTCCATTTTAGGGTATTCGGAAGAGTATTTAAAAGAAAAATACGACGAGATCGTAGCATTTTCGGAACTCGGGAATTTTATCGATACCCCGGTACGCAATTATTCCTCGGGAATGATGATGCGTCTTGCATTTTCCATCGCCTCGATCGTAGATCCGGATATTTTGATCGTAGATGAGATCTTGGCGGTAGGCGATATGGCGTTTCAAGAAAAAAGTTATCGCCGAATGACCGAATTGATGAGCCACGGCACTACGGTATTGCTGGTGTCACACAGCATTGAGCAGATCCGTACCCGATGTGACCGTGTGATCTGGCTGGACCACGGTGAAGTCGTTGCCATCGGTGAGACCGAAGAGATCTGCGACCGTTATATTGCCGCAAACGAGCATTGAGCGAATGCTTTGCGATGCTTGCAGACCGATCCCTCCGCCTTGGTTGTATCGCAAACGAATCTCGTTTCAAAACACGTGAAGCGGAACGGAAGCGGGATGACAGTCGGATATTCCGTTAGGAACATTCATCGAATGTAATTTCCGCATCGAAATTCCCTTTCAACAGCACGGAAAGCGTATGATCTTTCCGTGCTGTTTTTCTGTTTGCAAGAAAAGCGCCGATCAAAAAAAGAAACTCGATATCAGAACACAATTGCTTAAGCAGCGCTCCGTTCTCTTGCTCCGACAATCTCCACCCGTAAAGATCACACCGCTCTATCCCCACAGGACTTTATCGGGGAAACCGGAGTCCTGCGCGATGGTTTGACCATCGTTTTTGCAAACCGATCAACGATCCCCCGGCGGATCGATGCTCGGCAAGTTCAAAAGAGCGTCCGGATCCAATAGAAAAAACCGTAGATCGTACCTGCCAACGTGCCGTACAACAATACCGGTCCCGCAACGGTAAAGATCTTTGCCCCGACCCCAAGGACCATGCCTTCCGCATGGCTGTCAATGGCAGGCGATACCACGGCATTGGCAAACCCGGTGATCGGCACCAACGTGCCTGCTCCGGCATATTTGGCAATGCGGTCGAAAACACCGAACCCCGTCAGCAAGACCGCCAAAAAGATCAGTGAGATGCTTGTCAGCGTTCCCGCATCCTCTTCCGAAAATCCGCATGCATTTTGATACAACGTGCGAAGCGCCTGCGCAAAGGTGCAGATCGCCCCGCCTACCCAAAACGCACGCAGGCAATTTTTGCCGATCGGAGATCGCGGCGCGTGCGCCTGCGCAAAGGTTCGATACGTATCCTTTTTTAATTTCATAACCGTTCCTCCCATTCCGAATTTCGCTTTCGACAAAGGTTGTGATTAGGATTTCCCCAAAAAGCGCTTTTATGCTCTTGACAATTTCAAAATTTCAGTATATACTTTTGTATAAGTACAAAATGGTATCCGTACCAAATCGTTTTGATCACAGGAGGATCTTTGCATGTCTTGGGACAGTTTTTGCAATCAAGTTAAACAACTCACCAATCAGGCTGCCGTTAAAATCAACCGTGCCGCCGATATCACCGCGTTACAAACAAAACTCGTTGCCGCAAAACACAATTTGGAAACCGCCTATACGGAGCTCGGAAAAGTTGCATACCCGTATTTTACGGATAAAAACGAGACGCAGGCACAACAATTGGAATCCTGCCTGACAAAGATCAAGTTGCAAAAGCAGGAGATCGCCACATTGCAAGCAAAAATAAAAGCGTTGAAAGAAACTGACGAAACGAAAAAAACAGACACTGCCGCTGCGGGGTCTGCCGATGCCGCTACGGGATCCGACCGCGAAGATGCAAAACCAAATGCGTCCGACTCCGAATCGAATTCCGCCGATACCGCCGCATCTTGCGGGTCTACCTCCGCGGACCCGTCCACCGAGAAGAGCGAAAACGACCTTTGCATGGATGTTACCATCACTTCCCGCTCGGCTGATTGCGAAGGAGCCATCAC
>CAYPIV010000054.1:0-6386 GCA_964410895.1 uncultured Ruminococcus sp.
CAAAAATACGGAGAGTGCAAATGGAAAATAAAGATACTTTCAAAATGACCTATTCTGCCGGACAGCAGGAGGAAGTTGATCGGATCCGTCGGAAATATGCCCCAAAGGAACCGGACAAAATGGAACGGCTTCGGGCATTGGACGCTTCCGTGGAAAAAAAGGCAACTGCGGTTTCCGTTGCCGTGGGGGTGATCGGGACCCTGATCTTGGGGATCGGCATGAGCCTTGCCATGACCGATTTCGGCGCGATCCTCGGTGCGTCCGATTTCATCGTCGGAATTCTCATCGGTCTTTTTGGCATTGCCGTTCTCGGTTGCGCTTATCCGTTGTATCGCCGCACTTTGAAAAAAGAACGAAAAAAGATCGCACCGGAGATCTTAAAACTGACAGATGAACTGACGCAGTGACACTCGATCGAATGCATATTTTATCGGGCGCTTTTTGAAATTGCGAACCCGAAAGATCTCGGCGCGCGGAGGGGTGGTCTGTCCGATCCGAACCCGTGTAACGCGGGATCCCCGTGCCGCCGGCAGCAACTTTGTCACAAAATCGGCAACCGGGAAATGCACGGATTTTTTGTGTGGCAAGGGATCACCTTTCATTCACAGAAAATTAACATTCGAATTTTCGCAAATCGTATTGCAATGACTTCCGAAAAAGGATAAAATATATCAGTTAGGTCCGTTATCGATCTGACAAAAAACGACCGTGAAAATACCAAAAATACAAAAGCGAGGGCACGAAAAAAAGAAACGATGTTAGAACTGAAACATGTATCGTATCAAACCGCCGACGGTACCCGTATTTTGCGGGACGTCAGCTTGGAGAGCAATGACCGATTCGTGGCAGTTACGGGACCGAACGGCAGCGGAAAATCCACGCTGGCGAAGCTGATTGCCGGGATCTATCAACCGACCGAGGGGCAAATTATATTGGATGGGGTCGATATCACGCACGCGTCCGTTACCGAACGCGCCAAAAGCGGTATCAGCTTTGCATTCCAACAGCCGGTCCGTTTTAAAGGGATCACGGTCAAAGATCTGATCTCGCTGGCATCCGGCAAAAAGATCTCGGTCTCGGAAGCATGTCAATATCTGTCCGAGGTGGGACTGTGTGCCAAAAATTATATCAACCGTGAGGTGGACGCTTCTCTTTCGGGAGGGGAACTGAAACGGATCGAGATCGCCATGATCAATGCCCGCGGGACCAAGCTTTCCGTATTTGACGAGCCGGAGGCGGGGATCGATCTGTGGAGTTTTCAAAATCTGATCCAAGTGTTTCGCGATATGCATGCACGCACGCACGGCACCATTTTGATCATTTCGCACCAAGAGCGGATCTTGGATATTGCCGATAAGATCTTGGTCATCTCCGGCGGAGAGGTTGCGGCATACGGAGTCAAAGGCACCATTCTGCCGGATCTGTTAAATGCGCAGGCGGGTTGCCGCTTTACAGCAAAGGAGGCTGCGATATAATGGACGCGATTCAAAAGCAATTGCTCAGCACGGTCGCAGACCTGCATGAAGTGCCGCAAGGAGCGTATTCTTTGCGCATCAACGGTAGCATGTACGGAAAAAACGATTCGGAAAATATCCATATCGTGAAAAAAGAAGATAAAGCGGGGATCGATATCTACGTACGTCCGGGAACCAAAAACGAAAGCTTGCATATTCCCGTTTTGCTCTCTCAAACGGGCTTGAAAGAGCTGGTCTACAACGATTTTCACATCGGTGAAGATTGCGATATCACCATTGTTGCGGGCTGTGGGATCCACAATGGCGGAAACGAGGAGAGCGAGCACAGCGGCATTCACAGCTTTTTCGTCGGAAAGAACGCAAAAGTCAAATATATCGAAAAGCACTACGCACAAGGGGACGGCAACGGGAAAAACGTGATGAATCCCACAAGCATTGTGGTGCTGGAGGAAAACAGTTACATGGAAATGGAAACCGCGCAGATCAAAGGCGTGGATTCCACCAAGCGTTCCACGCGCGCTACCTTGCAGGCAGGTTCTACGTTGGTCGTGCGGGAGAAGATCATGACGCACGGCGATCAAATTGCCGAGACCGCGTTTACGGTGGACCTGAACGGCGAGGGATGCGGAACGCATGTGATCTCCCGTTCGGTCGCCAAGGACCGCAGCCGGCAGAAGTTCATCTCTCACATCAACGGAAACAGCCGTTGTAACGGGCACACGGAGTGTGACGCGATCATTATGGACTCCGCGCAAGTGACCGCCCTGCCGCAGATTGAAGCCAACCACGTGGAGGCGGCGCTGATCCATGAGGCGGCGATCGGAAAGATCGCGGGCGAGCAGCTGATCAAACTGATGACGCTGGGGTTGACCGAAAAGGAAGCCGAAGAGGAGATCATCAACGGCTTTTTGAAATGACAAAAACCGAAAACGCATGATTTGCGGGAGGACCGTTTCGGGTCCTCCCGTATTTTTTCAAAACGACCGACCTGTTTGATGCTTTTGCAGGATGAGAACGGCAAAACTGCAGATTTTGCCGCTGCCGATGGCGGCAGGCTCGCTGTTTTGCAAGCCGAATGGAAAATTTATGCGGATATTTTCGCTTTTTGCCTGTTTTCCGAAAAACAAAAAACGGGAAAAAATGCCGCACCGTAAAGATTGAAAACGAAAAATGAATATTATTTTGCAAAAAAATACAATTGAATTGTCAATAATATACCAAAAACAATGTTTGACTGATTTATTTTTTTGTTGAATGAAACAGTTTTTTGCAAAAACCTTGACAGAGAAAACGCAAAATGCTATAATTACAGTAATTCTGAACGTCTTATCTTTGATGCAATCCGCAATTTCGGTTTCTTTTGAGCGAGTTGGACCGCGATGGGAAAATGCTTTTGCGGCTTGAACCGCGGTAACGCGTGACGAATAAATTATGCGTAAGGAGAAAAACCTATGAAAAAAAGATTATTGATTAGTCTTTTTGCAGTGGTCCTCATGGTGGCAATGGTGCTTCCGATGGCTTCGTGCACAACGAATCCGGATGATCCCAATACCCCTCAGGACACAACTGCAGGAACGACCGCTCCTGATGATGGCGGCAACACACCGGACGGTGGCAATACCGTAAAGGGAACGTACACCTACGAGGACGCGGTAAACTCACTTTCCGCAAACTGGAATCCTCATACCTACCAAACCTCCGATGAATCCTATCCTGCCGATTTCATGAACGTCGGTCTTTACGGCTTCTTCTTTAATGATGAAGTGTTGTATAAGTCCAGCACCGGTGCGGCTGCGTTTGAGGGCTATGTGATCTCTCCCGAGATGGCAGCAGCACTTCCCGTTGACGTAACCGAGTCGGTGAAAGCGCAATATCCTCAATATAATATTCCGGAAAGCGCAACTTCCGGCTACGCTTACAAGATCGCGCTGAATCCCAACGCAACATGGTCCAACGGCGTTGCGATCAATGCAGATACTTACGTTTACTCCATGCAACAGGTTTTGGATCCGTTGATGAAGAACTACCGCGGCGCGGACTACTTCGGCGAGGGACTTCCCATTGCAAACGGTGAAAACTACTACTATCAAGGCTCCACTTCTTACCTTGATAACCTCAAGAATAACAAATATCTTTTGAGCAGCTTGACCAAGGGTGACGACGGTTATTACTATGCGCCGAACGGTGCACAGATGTTCATCGGCGTTACTTGCAACTTGAAACAACTCGGCGGCGAAAACTCTTTGCAGGATTACGTAGAGTACTATCAAGATCAATTTTTCGGCATGACTCACTGGTCGGATCTGCTTGCAGCAACCAATGAAGACGGTGTGGCTCCGCTGACCGATGACACCCTTGCGTGGTTGCGTGATTTGACAACGACCAATCCCGAGTGGAATGAGACCGACGGTGAATCTCTCTACTGCTACTTTATGGAAGCAAAGACATTTGCGGCGAACTACTCTTTCGATAACGTCGGTATCTTCAAGAGCGGCGAGTATGAGATCACTTTGGTATTTGACAAGTCCTTGGCAGGCTTCAACCTGCTGTACAGCTTGTCCGGCAACTGGATTGTTTACAAAGATCTGTATGAAGCTTGCAAAGAGCAGGTAGGCGATACCGGTGCTTGGACAAGTTCTTACTGCAGCTCGGTAGAGACCACCATGAGCTACGGTCCGTACGTTATGACCAACTACCAAATGGATAAGGAAATGACCTTTGAAAGAAACACCAATTGGTACGGTTATACCGATGGCAAGCATGTTTACACCGATCCGGAGGACGGTCAGGTGTACTCCATGTATCAGACCGACGTGATCCACTGCCAGCAGATCACCGAGCAACAGACCAGAAAGACCATGTTCTTGGCAGGTCAGTTGATGACCTACGGACTCGGCAAAGAGGACTTTGATGAGTACCGCAGCAGTGACTACGCACACATCACTCCTTCCGAAACCATTTACTTCTTCATCCTCAACGGTCACTTGAGCGCAATTCAACAGCGTGAAGCAGCTGCTGATTTTGATCAGACCAAGTATGACCTTGAAACCATGACCTTGACCAGCTTCCGGAAAGCAATTGCAGTCTCCTACAACAAGGATGACCTGTGCGCTACCATTTCTCCCGCACGTTCCGGCGGATTCGGTTTGATCGGCAGTAACTACATTTACGATCCCGATACCGGTGCAAAATACCGTGATACCGACCAAGCTAAGCAAGCGCTTTGCGATTTCTACAGTGTGAACGTGGAAGATTTCAACGGTGATTTGGACGCGGCTGTGGATTCCATTACCGGTTACGACCCCGTTAAAGCAAAAGAACTGTTTACACAAGCATTCAAAGATGCGATCGAGGCAGGCTACATTACCGATACCGATGGGGACGGCAAGTCCGACCAAACGATCCGCATTGAGTATGCGGTCAGCGAATCCTCCACGTTCCAACAGTCCATCATCGACTACTTGAACGAGAAGATCGCAGTTGTTCTTGAGGGAACTCCGTTTGAGGGTAAGATCGAGTTCTACATGTCCGGTAACTACGGCAACAACTGGTCCAACTACATTCGCAACGGTCTGTCCGACACCGTGCTTGGCGGTTGGACGGGCTCCGCATTGGATCCGTTCGGTCTCACCGACCTCTATGTCAACCCCGAGAAGGCGTTCGATGCAGGTTGGTTTGATCCGACTACCGTGGAAATGACCTTGGAGATCGACATTGCTCCGATCGGCGAGACCGCAAACGTTCAATCCGTAACCATGAACATGTCGCAGTGGTCTGCCGCTTTGAACGGTCAGCACGTGACGGTTGGCGGCGTTGATTACTGCTTCGGCGAGGGAATTGCGGAGATCAGTACCAGACTGACGATCCTTGCTGCATTCGAGGCGAAGATCCTGTCTACGTACAACTACATCCCGATGATTCAGGATGGCGGCATTTCGTTGCTTTCCAAGAAAGCATTCTACATTGTTGATGAGTACAACCCGATCATGGGCCGTGGCGGTATCCGATACATGAGATACAACTACAGCGATGCGGAGTGGACGGATTACGTCGCTTCCCAAGGCGGTACTCTTACCTATTGATGAAAACATTGCCGTCGGCAATGGCGGTACGAAGGGACTGCGGTCCCTTCGTACGATAATCGGCGCGATTACCGGGACGCTTGCTGTCTCGGTAATTGTGCTATCTAATGAATTTTTTAAGCACTGTAAAATGGAAGCAAATGCTGTTTTGGAGAGCTTATAAAACCGGAGGAGATATATGCTAAAGTATACTGTTCAAAGACTTTTGCTTATGTTAATGACGTTGCTCATTATCACGTGCATTTGCTTTGTGTTGGTTCGGATGTTGCCTCCCGTGGAGCTTCAGCAGGGAGATCCGCACGCCGAGGTAATTGCAGCCCGCCGAGAGGCTTTGGGTTACAATAAGCCGTATCTTGTGCAGTTCGGGATCTTTTTGAAAGATGTGTTCACAAGATTTGATTGGGGAATTTGCGATGTCGGTAAATATTACGGCAGGGACGTGCTCCCGATCTTTTTGGAAAAACTTCCCCCGACGATCATCGTCAACGTTTATTCCATCGTGCTCAGCATTCCGATCGGGATCATGCTGGGTATTGTTGCCGCGCTGAAAAAGAATTCGTGGCTTGACCATACCATTTCCACGCTGACCATGGTGGTGGTATCGGTTCCTTCTTTCGTATATGCGTTTTTGATCCAATATATTTTCTCATTTAAGCTCGGATGGTTGCCGTTCTTGATGAAAGGCGGTACCGATTGGTTTTCTTGGGATATGTTTGTCAGCATGCTGCCTGCCGTTCTGTCGTTGTCCTTCGGAACGATCGCGGGCTTTACCAGAACCACGCGCGCGGAATTGACCGAGGTGCTGACGAGCGAATTTATGCTCCTTGCG
>CAYPIV010000055.1:0-6208 GCA_964410895.1 uncultured Ruminococcus sp.
TGCATCAGATTTTCCGCTTCGTACACGTAATTATCGGGATGCAGGAACAGCGGATTGGTAATCACTCCGTTTTCGCTTCTCTTCACACGGTCCACTTGCTCGGCTTGGCGATCAATGGACATGTTCTTGTGAATGGTACCTGCACCGCCCTCACGCGCCATGGCAATTGCCATTTCAGCCTCGGTCACCGTATCCATCGCGGAGCTCATCAACGGAATATTGAGCGTGATCTTGTTGGTAAGCTTGGTTTTCAAGCAGATATCCGCAGGCAATACATCGCTTTTTGCGGGAATCAGCAGGACGTCGTCAAAGGTCAAACCTTCTTTTTCGAATTTTTCACTGAAGTTCATACCGACATCTCCATTTCCATGTATATTTTTTATATTATAACAAAACATTTTCAAGCTGTCAAGGTCAAACTTTCTCTATTTTGTATTTTTTTCGTTACGGCTTTTGTTGAAAACTGCATAAAGCACGGGAAAACGGGTTCTCTTTCCAAAAGTGAGCTACCGTTCCAAGTCATTTTTTAACAATACCGCTTGCTTTTTCTCCCATTCTCTGCTATAATCATCCTATCCGGAAAAATTTTCCCATTCGAAGTTCCGAGCAATTCTCATGCATCTGCATTTTTTCTAACTGTGTAAACACACGGATATCGACACCCGTTTTGTCCGAACCGGATCCGAACGCAAAAACGTCCGCAACGGGGGCGGTATGCCGGGGAGCCGTGCGATCGTTGCCGCGATCCGTCCGATGACACATCCAAACCGAAAGGAGTCCGATGACTATGGATCCGATCCGATCGATCCGTTCCGATCTTTTTGCTCTGCAAGATCCGTCCTACCGAGCGTTTCATGCCCGTTTGATCCCGGAGATCTCGCCGGAAACGATCATCGGAGTACGGATCCCTCTGATCCGCTCTTATGCAAAAAAGCGATTCGGTTCCGAGGAAGCAACGGCTTTTTTGCATTCTCTCCCGCATTCCTATTACGATGAAAATAATCTTCATATGGCATTGATCGAACGAATAAAAGATCCTTTGACCGCGTATGCCGAGTTGGAACGCTTTCTCCCCTACTTGGACAATTGGGCAACCTGCGATTCTTTCTTTCCCAAGGCGTTATTGCAGGATCCGTCACGGCTGTTATCCGAGATCCGCATTTGGCTTGCGTCCGACCGACCGTTTTCCGTTCGGTACGGGCTTGTCCGATTGCTTGCCTTTCCCTTGCCCATGCGATTTTCCGCACCGTTTTTGGATCTTGCCGCATCCGTTCGAAGCGAAAACTATTACGTTCGCATGGCGCAAGCTTGGTTTTTCAGCATGGCGTTGGTCCAAAATGATTCCATTGCCCTTTCCTACCTGCAAGATCGAACCCTCGACGCGTGGGTACAAAAGAAAGCCATTCAAAAAGCATTGGAAAGCCGCCGCTGTACGGCGGAGCGAAAAGCGGAACTGATTCCGTATCGGATCTTGAACAGATCCGAAGAAGGAGGAAATTTTTGATGAAAATGACAACACTTTGCTATTTGGAACGGGGAGACCGTTATTTGATGCTGCACCGAACAAAAAAGGTCCACGATGAAAATCGGGACAAATGGATCGGTGTCGGCGGAAAGTTTGAAGATGGCGAAAGTCCCGAGGACTGCATGCGGCGGGAAGTGTCGGAAGAAACAGGTCTTGAAGTTCGATCCTTTCGTTATTGCGGGATCGTGACCTTCGTTTCCGACGTTTATCCCTGTGAATACATGCATTTGTTTCGCTGTACGGATTGGGATGGGATCGAACAAGAATGTGATGAGGGTGAACTTGCTTGGATCGACAAGCAAACGTTGCTGAACCTCCCGATGTGGGAGGGCGACCGTATCTTTTTGGAACTGCTGCAAAAAGAGGTTCCCTTTTTTTCGCTGAAACTGATCTATCGCGGAGAGTACTTGGAACAGGCTTTTCTCAACGGAGAACCGCTTCCGCAGGCAACCGCTTCCGAACGGGACCTTTCCCGCTGAGACTGCCGATCCCCGATACCGTTTCTGTTTCTGCACCGAAAATTTCGTGTCCGCGGTCGTTTTCGATTCTTTGAAAACGACCGCGGACAGTATTTAAGCGGTATATTCCATCACCTTTGCCAAGATCTGTGCAGTTTGGGCGCGCGTCAGAACATCGTTGGCGGAAACGGATCCGGTATCGCTTTGGTAAATGCCAAGCGCATATAAGGAAGAAATCGCATCCTTTGCCCACGTGGGGATCTGTGCACCGTCGGCAAACGTTGGCAAGACTGCTGGCGAATTCGGTTCCAACATGCGGTATAAGATCACCGCCGCTTGTGCGCGTGTGATCTCTTCATTCGGCAAAAAACACAGCGAACCGTTGACCAACGAACCGTCTATATATCCCATGGCATACGCAACCGAAAGATATCCTTTCATGGAAACGGGGATCTCCGCATCATCCGCAAATCCCGTATGCGTTGTTTGCGGAACCTCGCTCATTCCCATGGCATGCATTGCCATGACCACAAATTCCGCTCGCGTCACCCCCTCGTTCGGGCAAAAATAGTATTGGTTTCCGATCTGCGTACCGCTCATCACACCGTTTTCGGTCATTGCCAGCGCTGCCGGATAGGCTGCCGAATCTTCCAGATCCGCGTATTTAACGGAAGTCGACGGCATTCGAACCGAGACCTTTACCTCAGCGGAAGCGCTGTAATTTCCGTACGGATCGCGTGCAAGATACGTAAAAGAATCGCTCCCCGCATAATTGTCATAGGGTCGATACACATACTTTCCCGTGGTTCGATCCTGCAATTTTACAGTTCCGTGTTCCGGATAAGAAACGATCTCGAAGATCAACGGATCTCCGTCCGGATCATATGCCGAAAGCATCCCGTGAACAGCCAACCCTTGATAAGTAGACGCAACAAGAGAAAGTTCCGGTGCCGTGGAGAGTGTCGGGATTTCGTTAGACCGTGTCAAAAAATACAGCTCACAAGTGTGTGTGATCTCCACTCCGTTTGCACGAAAGGTAAAAGAAGCATGCGCCACGTCATCGCTTGCAGCCGCAAAAGACAGGTACGGAAGTTGCTCGGCAGTCACGGTTTGACCGACTACGACGCGCGTTGAGCCCACGCAAAGCTCTCCCGCAGTCACTTCCGGTAAAGAAGCGATCGTAATATACCGAATTTTGGAAAGATTCAACCCGCGAGCAAACGCATCCGCCGAAAACACGATCTCGTTTCCGACCGGCATGGAAAGTACCATCTCCGTTTGCGATGCCAAGACCTGCAATCCGTAAGAAACGGTCCCGGACACCGTTTCGCTCCCCAAAACGGGAATTCCCAACACAAACAGTAAACATACGCACAGTAACAACAACGTTCCTTTTTTCCAAAGCATCCCACGCATACCAAGATCCGCCTTTCCGCTCATTCCGCTCAAAAGATTTGATTCATTCTATGTCATGCCGTCTTTCTTTAGAACCGCGATCGTTTCGGGAACATGCCGAACGGTCATTCTTTCGCGTACGGATCGTACGGATCCGCAAAAAGCAAAAAAGCGGGGATCCTTGTTGCAAAAAAGTTCCGTCGGTGATCGCAAGCCGAAAACAGGAATCGCTTCTCTGTTTTCCGAACGGGATCGGGGCTGCTTTCCGTCATAACCGCCGGTAACTTTCGAGAGAACTCCGATGAGGGAGGAGTCCTCTATACAAGAAAAGAAGAGCCTGTCCGAAAAAAACGGGACAGGCTCTTCTTTTTTCGAAAGCGTCAGA
The DNA here is from genome assembly GCA_964410895.1 of uncultured Ruminococcus sp. Taxonomy (GTDB): domain Bacteria; phylum Bacillota; class Clostridia; order Oscillospirales; family CAG-272; genus UMGS1865. Next base: position 3,764 of record CAYPIV010000055.1, read on the forward strand.
TCTGCTCCTTAACTTTAGAAGCCTTACCGACTCTGTCGCGCAGATAATACAACTTTGCACGGCGAATCTTACCAACGCGTACAATGTCTACCTTCGCTACGTTCGGAGAATTTTCCACACCGACACCGTAAGAAGCACGTCTTACCGTGAAAGTCTCGGAAATTCCGCCGCCGTGTTTTGCGATAACGGTACCCTCAAACATCTGAATTCTCTCTCTGCTTCCCTCTTTGATCTTGTTGTGAACGCGAACGGTATCACCGATGCGGATCACGGGAAGTTCCTCTTTCAATTGCTCGTTTGTAAAAGCCTCAAGTAAAGTCATATGGCCCTCCTAAAATACCGAGCGTTCATGCGAGCATGCAGCGGACCGCTCTAAAATCTCGCGCCGTGGCGCAACGCTTATATTATATCACGTTCTTTTTTATTTTGCAAGTGTTTTTTTCATTTTTATTCCTATTTCTTTTCATTTTGAATTGCATTTTCTCCGAAAACATGATATAATCATCGGTGTGAAAGTTTGCAATGCGAATTTTTCAACGTTCTTCGTTCCCTCTCCGTTCGGATCCGATGCCGTTTTTGGACACCGATTTTCAAACGGATCGGCGGACAATCGAACGTACAGACCACTGTATTAAGGAAAGAAAAAACGCTGACGGGAGAAAAAGATGATATTCGGAAAACACATCAATCGCTATTATCTCAAGTACGGCTTTTGGTTGCTTTTGGGCATCGTAACGCTGTTTATGATCGACTACGCGCAACTGATCATCCCAAACTTGTACCAAATGTTTATCAACGGATTAAACACCGGAACGGTAGAATACAACGGCACGCAAATTCTCTTTGACATGGATTTTTTGCTGGACCGTATTTGCCTTCCCATGATCTGGATCATCATTTGCATGGCGTTCGGACGGTTCTTTTGGCGGATCTGCCTTTTCGGATCCGCAGTCAAAATGGAAACGGATCTGCGGAACCGCATGTTCTCCCATGCAAAAGAACTTTCCGTACAGTATTATCACGAAAACAAAGTCGGCAATCTGATGAGCCTGTTTACCAACGATCTGGAAACCGTACAGGATTGCTTCGGATCCGGGATCTTAATGTTCTTTGACGCGCTGTTATTGGGCGGTATGGCAATCATAAAAATGTGGAAAATGGATCCGGTTATGACCGCACTTTCCCTGATCCCCATGTTCTTTTTACTCGGCGCCAGCGCCGTGATCGGAAAATACATGATGAAAAAGTGGGAGATCCGACAAGAAGCCTTTTCCGACCTCTCCGATTTTTCGCAGGAAAGCTTTTCCGGAATCGCCGTTATCAAAGCGTTTGTCAAAGAAGGCAAAGAACTGTTGGCTTTTCGAAAACTGAATCAAGAAAACGAAAAAGCCAATGTCGATTTTACCAAAGCTTCCGTTCTGCTGCATATTTTGGTCACCCTGTTTGTGGAATCGGTCATTTGTGTCATCCTCGGTTACGGTGGGTATTTGGTTTACTGCGGCACATTCAACACCGGAAAACTGATGGAATTCATCGGGTATTTCAACAGCACCGTTTGGCCGATCATGGCGATCTCCGAGTTGATCGATATGACTTCCCGCGGGAAAGCCTCTTTAAAGCGGATCGGCACGCTGTTGGAAGCACCGATCGACGTGAAAGACAACGAGAGCGTATCGGAAGCCGAAGAGATCCGCGGTGAGATCGCATTTCGAAATTTGACTTTCCGTTACCCTTCTTCCGAACGGGATGCTCTCAAAAATGTAACGTTTACCGTCCGTGCGGGAGAAAACATCGGTATTGTCGGACGAACCGGATCCGGAAAGACCACCGTGGTGGACTTGATCCTTCGAACCTACAACGTCCCCGACGGAACGCTCTTTTTGGACGGTCGTGACGTCAATACACTTCCCATCCGCCAAGTCCGTCAAAGTTGCGCCTACGTCCCGCAAGACAACTTTCTGTTCAGCGACACCATTGCCAATAATATTGCGTTCGACACCGAAACGGCACGGGAAGAGACAGTCCGTCAGGCAGCCTGCCTTGCCGATGTCGATGAAAACATTTCCGAATTTCCAAAACAATACCAAACGGTTCTCGGCGAGCGCGGAGTTACCGTTTCGGGAGGTCAAAAGCAACGGATCTCCATTGCCCGCGCATTGATGAAAGACGCTCCGATTTTGATCTTGGACGATTCGGTTTCCGCCGTGGATACAAAAACGGAAAAACAGATCCTTTCTAACCTTCGCGCCACCAGACAGGGACGCACCACGATCTTAATCGCCCACCGTATTTCCACGGTGGAACACATGGATCGGATCCTGTTTTTAGAGGACGGAAGCGTAGCTGCGTTCGGAACGCATTCCGAGCTGTATGCCACCTGCCCCGCATATCGCAAAATGGTCGATCTGCAAAAGTTGGAAGAGGAAGGAGAACCGTATCATGCAT
>CAYPIV010000056.1:0-6206 GCA_964410895.1 uncultured Ruminococcus sp.
TGTTTACGACCGCGGAGGAAGTCGGGTTGAACGGTGCGCTCGGGTTTGACTATTCTTTGATCTCCGCACGTCGTATGGTCAATTTAGACAGTGAGGAGCTCGGAGTTGTGACCTGCGGCTGTGCAGGCGGTGTTCGCAGTGATTTGACGCTTGCTTATTCTCCCACGGCGTTTTCCGGGGATGCGATTCGTGTTCGCATATCGGGATTGATGGGCGGACATTCCGGTGAAAATATCAATTCCGGCCGTGCAAACGCCAACCGGTTGATGGGAGAGATTTTGGCATCTCTGCTTTCTTGTACCGATGCGCGCCTGATGGAAATAACCGGTGGCTCCAAGGACAATGCCATTCCCCGTGAGTGTGAGGTCCTGCTTGCTGTCCCCAATGCGGAATCGGCAATGCAAGCAATCACAGACGCCGCAAAAGCCGTTGCCGATACCGTATCCGAGGAGGATCGTGCATTTTGCGTTTGTACGGAAGAAACAACGGCAGGCATGACGATGCTGTCCAAGGAAGATACCGTTCGTGCCGTTGCCGTTTTACTCTGTCCGGCAAACGGCGTACTTGCCATGAGTCGCGATGTGGCAGGCTTGGTGGAAACGTCTCGAAATCTCGGTGTCGTGACGACTTCGGAAGAGCAAATTCGTTTCGTTTTTTCTTCCCGTTCGTCGGTAGAAAGCAAATTGGATGCGTCCATACGGGAATTGGATCTGCTTGCGTCGGTCACCGGTTGCAAAACAGAGCATTACAGCCGGTATCCGGGATGGAATTTTGCCAAAAACTCCCCCTTGCGGGATCGGTATCTTGCCGTATATCGCGAGGTGACGGGCAAAGAAGCGCAGGTGAATGTGATCCACGCAGGATTGGAATGCGGGATCATTTATTCCAAAGTTCCGATGGATATGATCTCCATCGGTCCTACGATGCGTGATATTCATTCTCCCAATGAGGTGCTTTATCTGCGGGAAACGGAAGTGTTTTGGGAAACTTTGAAAAAGCTGTTGGAACAAAGTCTTTAAACGGAGAATGTACCTCTTACAAGTAACGGGTACGGAGTGTTCGTGTCCTTGTGCGGACCGTTGATGCTTGCCGTGTGAAGATCCGTATTCCGATCGGTGTGAGAACGCAAAAAAAGCCGCAATTGCTTTTGCAGGACCTTGCAATACGACCTTGAAATGAACAGTCGTTTCAAATGTCGATTTTGCGAGACCATGCATTGCATGCGCGGCTTTTTTGATTGTGTTTTATCGGGATCCCGTTGTTTTCGGAGGTTTGTTCCGTTTGGATTTTTCTCACATCCGTGCTGTAAGAGAAGGTACGCGTCTCAAAACAGATCGAGGATCCATAACACGGCGTAGGTCAATCCTCCGGAAGCGGTGAGACATGCCAAGGCGATCGCCAATATGCGTACCCAAACCGGATACCGGCTGCTGTGTTCTTGCTTTTTTGACATAGAAAATCCTTTCCGACCGTTACGAAAGTAAAATTCCCGTTGCCGGAATCTTCAATTTTTTCAGTCCTTTTGCACCGTCCGGCAGTTGGGAAAGATCCGTGGTGGCGCTGACCAAAGAATGTCCTTTCTTGATGGAAAGAAGCGTAACTCCGCCGGAAGTTCTGGTGGACATTACGGGGATCAGGTTGGACTTGATGACGATCGCGCGATTTTCGGAAGATTGCAACAGGATATCCATCGGGGATGTTTCGTAAAACACGGCAACGATGGGGGAGGACTTGGAAAAGGCGGAAGTCAACTTTTTGCGATTTCCGGTGATCTCATAACAAGAAGCCGAAATGCGAACTCCTTTTCCGTTTTCAAACAGAAATACGAAATATTCGTTTTCGGGATATCGGTTTTGAATTCTCATAAAGACCGGTTTTTCGTTCTCGTTCATGCCGAGTTTTACGGGCAGATAGTCTCCGAGTGCCGATGCTTTGGTTGTGTCAAAATCATCGGCTTTCGCACGATAGAGTTGACATTGATCAGTGAAAAAGATCAAATTGTCGACATTTTCACCGTCCGTAATGTCCCGAATCTCGTCTCCGTCTTTGCATTTTTGTTCGTCGTTTCCCCGCAAAGATTGGAACGTGATCTTTTTGAAATATCCCTCTTTGGTCAAAACAAAGCGCACCGGGTAATTTTCCGTGCTGTTTTCTTCCTGATATACGGGAACTTCGTCTTTTGCAAGAATTTGCGTTTGGCGCGGTTGTCCGTATTTTTTCTTGATCTCGGTCAATTGCTTGATGATGACGTTTTTTTGTTTGAGCTCGTCTTGCAATGTTTCTTCCAGATCCGCGATCTCTTCTTGCAACCCCTTCATTTCATTGATGTGATTGAGAATATATTCCCGATTGAGGTGGCGCAATTTGATCTCGGCAATATAATTGGCTTGGATCTCATCGATCTCGAATCCTTCCATCAAATTGGGAACGATCAGGGCATCCTTTTCGGTGTGGCGAATGATATCGATCGCTTTATCAATATCCAAAAGAATTTTCGTAAGTCCCGTGAGAAGGTGCAATTTATCTTGCTTTTTGCTCAGGGTAAAACGCATCTCCCTGCGCAAGCAGTTCAGTCGGAAACGGATCCATTCGTTTAAGATCTCGATGATCCCCATGGTGCGGGGAACACTGTCAACCAAAACATTGAAATTACACTTAAAGCTGTCTTCCAACGGAGTCAGTTTGAACAGTTTTGCCATCAGTTTTTCCGGATCGGTGCCGCGTCGAATATCAATGGCAAGTTTGAAACCGTTTAAGTCAATCTCGTCCCGAAAATCGGTAACTTCTTTCAGCTTTCCCTCTTTATAGAGTGCCGAGAGCTTGGCAACGATCAGCTCGATGGTGGTAGAATAGGGAATTTGCAAAATTTCAATGCAACTGTTTTGCTTGTCGTAAACGTACCGTGCACGCAAGCGGACCGAACCTTGTCCCGTGGTATAAATTTGCTTCATTTGTTCGGCGTCGTACAGGACGATGCCTCCACCGGAAAAATCGGGGGCTTTGATCAGCTCCATGATCTTTTCCACGGAAAGATTCGGCTTGCGCAACAAGGCAATGGTACCGTCGCAGATCTCCGCCAAATTGAAAGAACAAATATCGGATGCCATTCCAACGGCGATTCCTTTGTTCGGCATGACCAAAATGTTGGGAAATGCGGTCGGCAGCAAGACCGGCTCTTTCATGGTGGCATCGTAGTTATCCACCATATCGACGGCATCCCGATCGATCCCTTCGAACAGTTCATTGCAGATCACATCCAGCTTACATTCCGTATAACGGGACGCAGCATACTTCATTTCGGAGGAATACTGTTTTCCGAAGGATCCTTTGGAATCCACCAACGGATGCAACAAGGTGGCATTGCCGCGTGTTAAACGAACCATGGTTTCGTAAATAGAAGCATCGCCGTGCGGATTGAGTTTCATCGTTTGACCGACGATGTTGGCGCTTTTGGTACGCGGGCCGGTCAAAAGTCCCATTTTGTACATGGTGTAAAGCAATTTACGGTGCGCGGGTTTTAACCCGTCAATCTCCGGAATGGCGCGGGAGACGATGACACTCATGACATAGGGCATGTAATTTTTTTCAATGGTCTCCGTGATCGGCTGATATACGATCGGTGCATGAATGATCTCTTTATTTTCTTTCTTTTGTTTTTTTGCCATCTGCAGGCAGATTCCTTTCTGTGAATTTTCCTGTGAAACGCATGGACGAAAACCGGTTACCGAATGGTTTTTATCGTGTGCGCGGCGGCGCGGATCATGCGGTTATACAGCGCCAATCCCAACCCCTCCATGGGGGGGAGATGCGCGTAAATGACCTGCGTGTTCCATTCGTCTGCCGTGCGCAAAGCGGCAAACAACGTTTTTGCCTGCGCACTCAGATCGTCTCTTTTTCCGACGGAAAGCAAGTGCGTCTGCCGTAAATGCGGCAATTCTTCCTCATAGCAAAGAACGGCGCAGTTTTTTGCGGATTGCTCTTGCTGCAAAAATGCAAGAACTGCATCCGAGTCACCGCGCAATAGGATTACCGGAGCGTTTGGGGCATAATGTCGGTACTTCATTCCCGGGGAAAGCGGACGTTCGTCGGCTTTGAGCTGATGCGTCACGGCATCGGCAACGGTCACTTTCGGGCAAACCATGCAAAGCGCATCATACGTGATTCCGCCGGGACGCAACAACGTGACTCCGTCGTCGTCCGGCTTGACAATGGTAGATTCCAAACCGATCTCACAGTCGCCGCCGTCCAAGATCAGATCCACTCTTCCATCCATATCGTGTGCAACATGTGCCGCGCAAGTGGGAGACGGCTTTCCGGATAGATTGGCGGACGGAGCGGCGATCGGAGCTCCGACAAGCTCGATCAAACGTCTGGCAACGGGGTGGGAAGGGCAACGAACGGCTACGGTATCCAATCCGCCGGTAACGGACAGCGGGATCGTATCTTTCTTCGGCAGGATCACGGTTAAAGGACCCGGCATGAATGCACGCGCTAACCGATAATACATCGGAGAGGTGACGGCATATTGCTCTGCTTCTTCCGGAGAGGAAACGTGAATGATCAACGGATTGTCGGATGGACGCCCTTTGGCGGCGTAAATTTGTTTTGCGGCGGTATCCGAGGTTGCGATCCCGCCGAGTCCGTAAACGGTTTCGGTCGGAAAAACAACCAAACCGCCGCTTTTCAAAACGGTCGCGGCATGTTGTAATGCCGCTGTTTGGACATCCGGATCTGTGATTTTAAGATGTTCGGTATTCAAAGAAAAACTCCTATCCGCAGGCAAATCGCTGCTTTTGTCATTGAAAAGACTGCATTTTCAGACGTTCTGCGGTATCTGCCGTTGCCAAAGCGTCCAGCATGCTGCCGATGTCCCCGTTTAAAAATTTATCCAAGGAATACAGGGTGAGCCCGATGCGGTGATCGGTCACACGTCCTTGCGGGTAATTGTAGGTTCGGATCCGCTCGCTTCGGTCACCGGTGCCGACTTGTTGCCGTCGGTCGGAAGCGATCTTCTCTTCCTGTTCTCGCAAACTTTTGTCATACAAGATCGTGCGCAACATTTGTAAGGCTTTATCCTTGTTTTTGAATTGACTGCGTTCTTCTTGACATTCTACCACGATCCCAGTCGGTTTGTGTATCAGCCGCACTGCGGATTCCGTTTTGTTGATGTGCTGACCTCCGGCACCGCTGGATTTACAGGATTCGAAGATCAGATCCGCAGGAGAGATCTCCACGGAGACCTCGTCCGCTTCCGGCAACACGGCAACCGTGGCGGTAGAGGTTTGGATCCGTCCTTGGGATTCGGTCTCCGGTACTCTTTGTACACGGTGTACTCCGCTTTCGTATTTGAAACGGGAATAGGCTCCCTCTCCCTCAATCTGAAACGCCAATTGCCGATAACCGCCGAGCTCGGTCGGAGTCTGATTGAGAAGAGAGCAGCGGTATCCGAGATTTGCGGCATACATGGTATACATCCGAAACAATACTGCCGCAAACAGCGCGGCTTCCTCTCCGCCGGCACCTGCACGGATCTCCACAATGACATTTCGCTCGTCATTGGGATCTTTCGGCAACAGAAGTACAGTCAGTTCTTGCCGCAACCGTTCCGCGGATTCGCGCGCTTGTTTTAATTCTTCGTTTGCCAGCGCATGCAGTTCCGTATCTGCGGAATCGTTGAGCAGCTCCAACGCGTCGGCAATGTCCTGTTCGGCTTTTCGGTAGGCACGGTATGCGTTTACAATGGGGGTCAAAGTCTTGTATTCTTTCATGACCCGAGCATATTTGACAGTATCGGTCAAAACGGTAGGATTCGAAAGCGAAGCTTCTACATTTCGGTATTGCAGTTCAAGTTCTTGTAACTGATTGAGCATGACGGTATCCTTTCAAAAAGCAGAAGATCAACGGATCCTTTTCGGCAGGGGATCGGGAACGGTTTAGAAACGGTAAAATGCGAGAAAAGCGCGGTATCCTTCGTAAAGATCCGCTTTGGCGATCAATTCGTAAGGAGCGTGCATGGACAGCACGCCGACGCCGAGATCCACGGTATCGATATTGTGATTTGCCATGTATTTTGCAACGGTTCCGCCGCCGCCCGCATCGATCTTTCCGAGCTCACAGGTCTGCCATACCACTCCCGCTTCGTTCAGTACACGGCGCACCCAAGCAACCAACTCCGCGCTGGCATCCGAAGTGCCGCTTTTTCCTCT
>CAYPIV010000057.1:0-6054 GCA_964410895.1 uncultured Ruminococcus sp.
CAGGACAATAGGTACAAAGCATGTCTGCCCAGATCGTTGCCAATTCACTGATACATCGGCAAAAATTGGAGGATACTTGAGAAAGTGCCAATTGAGACGCTTCCTGCAATGCCAAAATGGCACTTGTATTGGTTGCGCGTTCATCTCCGAGCGCTGCTTCGGTAGCTCCCATCATGGATTTTGTATTTTGGATCACGTTTTCCAGAAGCTCCAAATAACCGTCTTGCATTTTTCCGACGCCGATGACGGTCACAGCATCCGAAACGGTTCCGCCGCCCATTGCGGCGATGGCTTCGCCGACCTCGTTGGACCATTCCGGGATCCGTGATTGGTCATAAACGATCTTGGAAAATGCGGTGTCACGCATGTGTTTCATCACCATTGCATAGGCAGTGTTGATATAAACCTGATTTGCGATCATATCGCTGACGGGGGCACTTCCGTGAAAACTGTTTTTTCGGGTGCGCCAATTAAAATAAGCGATCGGGTAATGGTGGAGACCGGTATTGATCCGACAGATCAAACATCTTTCGGTCGATTTTTCGTAAATGACCGTTCCGTTTTCTTTATAAAATCGGATCAAATAGGTTGCTTTTTCGGCACCCGTCATATCCGGTTCGGAAAGATCATCGTTGTTTCGCTCCGACATGCCGTCCGGCAGGATCCGTTCCGCTTCTTTTTCGGAACATCCGAACTGCAAGGCTTCTTTCCGCAATGCTCGTACGGTATCCCGCCCCGATAGAATGAGATACTCCTGTTCTTGGATCGAGGCAAGATTGACGTCCGCCACAAACAGATTGGTGTTGTCAATGCAATCGGTTCGAATATCGCCGAAAAAAGGTTGTCCATCGTTTTTTTCGCTGTCCCACCAGCAATAAAAGATCCCGTCGCCGGAAATGGCTGCGTTGAGTAAAGCGCGGTGAGCCACGGCATTCATGTGCGAGCGTTTCCAACGGTATGCGGCGTTTTGCTCCAATAATCGAAGCCCGTTTTCAATGGCTCTTTTGGAAGAGGGATCCTGCACAAAGGGAAGATGCTCGTCATCGTAATGAATGGAAACGGAATTGGGCAAAATTCTTCCCACCAAGTGATCGGTGATCCTGCGCACGATGTTGAAGATGGGATGCGGGAGATCGGAGTTGTTTCCGTACCATTGATCTCCTCGGTAAAAACGCTCGTTTTTGCGAACGGTTTCATACAATCCGATGCGTCTTTTATATTCTTTCCCGGCTTCATACTGTTGCCAGGCAATTTGTGTTTGATTGTTCAACAGAAAGCTCCTTTCCGGTCAAGATTTGACAAAAAATGAAACGGTGTAAACAGAGATCGGCGTGCTTCCGGTAGAAGAAAGCGTGTATCGCATGTGGCGAAATCTTCCGATGTTAAAGCGTCGGTCGAAACATTTCGGACAGGCGCTTGTTGTCCCGTTTACGGAAAATGTGTGTGCGGCATTTTCGGATTCGAACTTCCAATCAACGGAACTGTCCTTAAGATCGGCACAGATCACAACCCGCGCGGCACGTTTTACGGTCTCCGGACTGTCGAAATCAAAATAGTGACTGCGGTAGGAAACGGTAATGGAAATGCCGTTATCGGTATACAAGAGTTTCGAAAAAACGCAAAGCAGGTCATCGTTGACAAAAGCGACCGAAGAATCTTTGATGAAAAAGTGCTTGGAGGGGATCTTGTCAAAGAAATACCATTCCGAGATCGTACGATTATAAACCAGAACGGTTCCGGAGGTACTTGAAGGAGAATAGATCCAGATCTCGTTTTCCCAAGGTTCAAAAAACAGCAATGCGGAATCGAACCATGTTTGCGTGACGCGATCGGAACGCGGTAGGGGGATCCTTTTGATTTGGATGTTTTCCGGATTGCTTGCGTTGGATTGAAGAAGAAAAAATCCGCTTTTGCTCAAAAGATAGATTTGATTTTCACAGGAAATGACTGCTCCGGATGAGTTACAACCGATGTTTTGCAAAACGGCGGTATGCGACATGGCATCGGTTTTGTAGTCTTTTTGCAACAGCCAAACTCCTTGTTCGCTGAATGCGAATACATGTCCGTTTTGTTTGCAAAAAGCACGGACAGGAAATTCGGTACTTCCGAGAAGCAACAAATTTTCGGCTTTGAAATACAGCGGATCTACTTGATTGTAAAACACAGAACAGTAGGCAATGCTGATGTCGTCCAAGTGCGTCGAGCAGAATACTCGGTATCCGTAAGGAGAACCGCCGAGAAATAGGGTCTCGCCGTTTTCATCGTCGGATCGGTATGCGATCCGAGATTGACGAAGCGAGGCGCTGACATCCAACTCAAAGTTCATGGTATACGCAATTTCTACCGTGGCGGCGGAAGCCGCGCTCGGAATCGTCAAAGTGTCTCCTACGCTGTTTAAGGAATACTCGGATACCGTTCTGTTGTCTACCCGGATCTTTTCGATCGATTTTGCAAAAAAGGGCAGGAGAAAAGAGGTGTTTTCGGAGGTGTTCAAATAATGGATCCGTAACCGGGGAGTCAGTAAATTGATTACTTCGTTCACCGACCCACCGGCGGAAGGATTCCATTGATATCCGTAAAGCGGTGCATACGGTGCCGCTTCTTCAAACTGATCCGTCAAGGGGCGGTAGATCAAAACGGAACTTCCGGTCAGTAAATACAGATCGTCCTTATATTGAAAAAAGGAACAATTTGCCCCCGCCGTCACGCCGCCCACAATTTTGCTACTGCGTTCCCCCGTGCTGCGGTAAACGATGTTTCCGACCACGGTAAATTGATACGAGGTTTCGTTCAGCATGCCATCCCAATAGGCATGCACGGTATTGTTATAGTTACGATAGCTTTTCCAACCGTACCGTTTTTCCAACGTTCCGTTCGGAAGAATCCGAAAGTTCAAAAGATCCTCCGTACCACCGGCACAAGGAGTACTTTCCGACGGAATTCCGTGAAATTTTGAAAAGACAGCTTTTGAAAAAGCATGTTTGGGTTTTAGCTTCGCCATGATAATGATCCTTTCTGTCAAAATGCAAGGCAGGTTCACAAACGGCCGAGGACAAGATCGACCGTTGTACGGGAATCGGTCAAATAGAAAAGGAATGCTTTTCCGGTTTCGGAAATCGAAAGTTGCGATCGGGAAGCCGTTCCGATGAAAGGATCTGCTGCCGACTCATGACGGCATATCGCAGTGCTTCCGGCGCATGCGTGATATCGTGCGGTCGGTCGGACGCGTCTTCGATCCGATCGGGATCGCAAAGAAGGGCGGGTAAGGAGCGGATCAGCAAAGAACAGGAATCGCAAATGCGCAAAAAAGGCATGTTTTCATTTTCGTGCAGGTATTCCCGTAAAATGCGCCACCCGGGGATCCTTCGGTCATCCGCCGGACGCAAGGGCGGCATCCCGGGGATCGGTTGCAGGATCTCAAATCCGCTGCGTCCGCTGTCCTGACGGCGATTCCAAAGGTCCGGGGAGGCTACCGCATATTGGACGGAATATCCGCGCGTCATCTCGACAACGGAAAGTCCCGCTTCGTGCAACGTTTGATTCGGTACGGCAACTTCGCGAAGCACGAATAAATTTCCTTTCCGGTCGCTGCCGATCAAGAAAGCCGCAAGCATGTCAAATCCGTAGTCGAAGGAAACAAAATACCGTAATCCGTTCGGAACGGCGGAAGGGGAGATCACGTGCAGATCCGATCGAAATTCCGGAAAAAACTGTCCTTCAAACACATCCCACTTGCCGTATAGCCATGCGTCTTTTAATTTTTTCGGGAGACTTTCCAATTGCCGAACATAGTCGGGCGCAGCTTGTAATAAGACGGGATTATCGTAAACGCAGGCAGAGATGAAGCAATAATCTTCCGCATGTTCATCGGCGCGATACTCTCGATCGATAAAAAGACGTTTGACCCAAGAATGACCGATTCCTCCCGGGTTGCAGGTCAGATACATTCGTCGCGGAAAGGCATCGGTACCTCGCAAACAGGCTTTCAAAACAGAAAATTGATATTCGCTCAATTGCGTAGCCTCGTCGATGGCAATGATGTCATATTCTTGCCCCTGATAGCGCAAAACATCGCGGTCGGATGCACAGTAACCGAGGGTTATCGTACTTTGATTGGGAAAAAGAAATTGTTTTTCGGATTCGCGGTACTGCAAAAACGTGCCGAACTCTTTCATCAACGGCGTGAAATGATTGGACTTCAGTTCAAAATAGGTTCGACGGATCAACAAACACCGAATCCCCGCATAATGCAAACAAAGTGCCGTCAATTTTCGCCTTAATGCCCAGGATTTTCCGCCTCCTCGTGCGCCGCCGTAAGCGGTGTATTTGGCACGGGAATCAAAAAATCGTTGTTGCTTTTCGTTGGGTTTCCCGCGGATAAACAGCGTTTTTTTCGGATGATCAAGTGCTCCGTTTTTCATGATCCGTCCTCCGAAATATCGTGTTCGAACACAAGTCGGATCTCACCGCAGGAAGTTTCCGTTCCGATTTCCGCCTTTTCCGTATACCCGAGCCGTTTTTTCAGATATGCGTTCAGAATGCTGGGAGATATTTCCGCATTCAGAGCCTCATCTTCCAAAATTGCACAAATTTGATCGTACAATTCCGGCTTTGCGGTCCGCAATCGTTCGAATTCCGATATTCCGCACCCCAGATAGCGGCAAAAACCGGCAAGATTCGGGAATGTATCGCCCCGTTTCTCCTGCGCAAGATGGCAGCTGTTTAAGTAGGAATTCAGCTTGTTCAGAACGGATCGGATCCGGTATTTGGATTTTTTTTCGAAACTCGGACAAAGATCGTTTACGGATGCGGCATCATTCATACAAAGGACATCACCTCCTTGATGTGGCTTGGGTACGGTGAAACCGGGATCGGTACGGTTTGTCTGTTCCGTACAGGCACATTGTAATGCAAAAAATGTGCCACAGCATGACAAAGTGTGCCATTCCGTGCCACATTTTTTCATTTTTTTGATCTTCCGATGCATAAGTTCCGCGGATCCTTTCGAATTTCGGTCCCCTAATCGCTCCGTTGTGTCAAAGGAAAAGCGTAGCCTTACTTTTCGGACAACGGCAATTCGCACTTGCGTAGGATCTGACGGATCTCGCCGATCCACATGCGATGTACGGTATCGGTCCGATCATAGATTCCCGACAGCGTTTGCTCTAAAAAACAGTTTTGATCCAAAGGCTGTGCATACAGTTGTTGACAGAGGATCACGTCGGATGCTTGCGCAGGGTATACATATCCGTTTTCGCGGATCGGAGTCAATCCGGTTTGTAAAAATTTGTCGTAGTCTCTTCCGCTGACCTTGCCGCAATAGCGAAGAATATCGCGATAGCGTTCTTCTAAAAAAGACAGGGAAAACCGATCGCAACTTTGCAAAAGGGAATCGGTAAAGCGTTGCGGTCGAATGAAACAGAAAGCAACGGGACGGTTCCATAAGATCCCAAATCCGCCCCAAGATGCGGTCATCGGATTTGCGGTCTCTCCGTTGTCCGCACCGATCAACATCCAATCGGTTCCGATTTTTGCAAACAGCGGATTCCATTCTTCCGCACCGAGATTTTGAAAATGTTCCATAAGCACCTCCGTAAAGTTCGATCGTTCGTCTCTTTACAGCATATTGAAAACGGAACCGAAATGATACCAATGATACCGAACTTTGAAGAACCTTTGAAGAACCGTTTTCGAAAAACAAAAATGCTGTCCGATGCAGACCCAATCGGAGAGGTTAAACGGAGTCTTGATTCCCGATTTTGATCTTGTTTTTTGAAACTATTTCCATTCATATTTTGATTGCAAATGCGAACAATAGTAACAGAGCAGCGGAAGTCCGCGCTCAATGAATATAGATTTTATAAGAAAACATGAGAAAAAACGCTGTCCCGATCGTTGTTCGGAAAAAAAGGGACTTCGATCCGAACGGCGCTGGGAAACAGCGGTGACTCAAAAGGAGAAAAAACAATGGCTGGTAATAAAGGAATGGTTCCGGAAGCAAAGGAAGCAATGGAAAAGTTCAAGATGGAAGCTGCAAATGAGGTCGGTGTCAAC
>CAYPIV010000058.1:0-6022 GCA_964410895.1 uncultured Ruminococcus sp.
CCTCATTCAGCAGGGTTTCCTTGTCTTTGGCGCTAATAGTCCAACACCTCCAAAAAAAAATACCGTACAAAGACAAAGTCCCCGTACGATACACATTCCCGCAACATCCCGCTACCTGCCGGATCCGCCGGAAGAAATATCAACCCACAGCACAAAACGTGTGCAGGTGAGAACGAAGAGTTCTGCTTTGTTTTCTCAGTTATTATACCCTCTTTTAACGGATTTGTCAATAGCTTTTTTCAATTTTTTTCAAATTTATTTTTTGTTTTTTTCGAACGGATCGTTTCGACCGCGAACGGGGACAAAAAAACGGTCCGACGGATGGTCCGGCAAGCGCAGCGTACGCCGAAGTCATTCACACCGATCTCCGCCGTACTGTTCCCTTGCCTTTGCAACGGTTTTTCCCTCATAAAATCGGATCTCCGGTCATAGAATGTTTCCATAACAATTCTTCGGAGGGAAGCAACATGAACCGGCAAGTCAAGTTTCAAAATCTTTCTCAGGAGGACGGATTGGAGGAATCGCGGGTACAAGCCATGCGCACGCAGTACGGAACGAATGTTTTGACCGCGAAAAAGCAAAAAAGCTTTTGGAGCCGATTCGGTTCCAATCTGCAGGATCCCGTCATTCGGATCTTGCTGTTTGCCTTGGTCCTGCATCTGTTTTTGCTGTTCGGCGACGGCGATCTTTTGGAAACCGTCGGGATCGGGATTGCCGTACTTTCCGCAACCTTTATTTCCACGCTGTCCGAATACGGATCCGCAAAAGCGTTCGAACGGCTCTCCTCGGAAAATGACGGGACCCGATGTTTGGTTCGCCGTTCCGGAACCATCCGATCGATCCCGATCGGCGAAGTGGTCGTGGGTGACCGTGTGTTGGTGACTGCCGGAGAAGGAATCCCCGCCGACGGGCTCCTGCTGAAAGGAGCACTTCGGGTCGACCAATCCGCCATGACCGGCGAAAGTCGGGAAGTTTCCAAACGCCCCACCGAAAATTCTTCGACGGATCCGTCCACACCGTCTTCCCTGCTTCGCGGTTGTACCGTAACCTACGGAAGCGGTGAATATCGGGTGACCGCGGTCGGCGACCGCAGCGTTTTGGGAGAAATTTCAAAAGAGATCCAAGAGGAACAGCGGGAAAGCCCGCTCAAATTACGACTTGGAAAATTGGCAAAGCAGATCAGTTATATCGGATATGTTGCCGCAGGACTTGTTTTTTTTGCGACTTTGTTCAATTCCCTGATTTTGGACAGTGGAAAAAACCTTGCGCTGATCCAGCTGAAGCTGAGCAACCTCCCGTATCTGTTTTCCACGTTGTTACAGGCGTTTACCATGGCGTTGACCGTGTTGGTCGTAGCCGTTCCCGAAGGGCTCCCCATGATGATCGCCGTGGTTTTGGCTTCCAACAATCGCCGCATGATCCGTGACAAGGTGTTGGTTCGAAAACCGGCAGGGATCGAGGCGGCGGGAAGCATGGATCTTCTGTTTACGGATAAAACGGGAACGCTCACCGAGGGGAAAATGAAACTCACCTCCATGATCCTGCACAACGGGCAGGATCATCCGCTGTCCGTGTGGCGAAAAAAAGCCGCGCTTCCCGCAGAACTTGCTTCCATCGCTTTTTATTTCGGAACCGATGCCAAAACGGGAAAGGACGAAACCGGTTCTCCCTGCGTTCTCGGCGGAAGTGCAACGGAACGTGCACTGTTGGAAAGTGTTTTCTCTTTCCCCGCTCCGCGAGGATACCGAGTGCAAGAGCGCCTTTCTTTTACCAGCGTGCAAAAATATTCCGCCGTGACCGTATCCGGCAGTCAGACCGTCACCTTTGTCATGGGTGCACCGGAACGTTTGCTCCCGTTCACGGATTCCGGCATGAATGAAAACGGAACCGTGTCCCCGCTACAACGGAAGCGGTCGGAACGGATCCTGCGGGAACATGCGGAAAAAGGCGAACGGGTGTTGGCAATCGCCGTTTCCAAAGAAGGACTCCCCGCATCCGAGTTTCGAAACGGCATCCGCGGGACCTTGACGCTTTTGGGATTGGTCTGCATCAAGGATCCCTTGCGTGCAGAAGCAAAGAGTTCCGTTCAGGCACTTCAGGGAGCGGGGATCCATGTGGTCATGATCACGGGAGACAATCCGTCCACCGCCGCCGCTTTGGCAAAACAGTGCGGCATTTTGAATGCAAAACAAAATGCGATCCTGACCGGTGAAGAACTGAACAAACTGTCCGACCTGCAATTGCGCGAGCGGTTGCCGCAGCTTGCCGTTGTTGCAAGAGCTCTCCCGACCGACAAAAGCCGTTTGGTGCGGGTCGCACAGGAGTCCGACCATGTCGTCGGCATGACAGGAGACGGCATGAACGATGCCCCCGCTCTGCGCAAAGCGGATATTGGCTTTGCCGTAGGAAGCGGAACGCAGATTGCAAAAGATGCCGGCGACATCATCATTTTGGACAACAACCTTGCCTCCATCGTACGTGCGGTCCTGTACGGACGCAACATCTTCAAAAGCATTCGAAAATTCATCACGCTGCAATTGACCATGAATTTTTGTGCCGTCGGAATCACCGTCATTTGTCCGTTTCTCGGGATCGACACCCCGATCACCGTGGTGCAAATGCTGTGGATCAATTTGATCATGGACACGTTGGGCGGTCTTGCGTTTGCCGGCGAAGCTCCGTTGCCGGAATGTATGAAAATGCCGCCGAAACAGCGGGAGGAACCGATCTTAAACCGCTATATGATCAACCAGATCCTTTTCCTCGGCGGTTCTTCCTTGGGATTGTTCCTGTTTTTCTTGCGATCCCCTTCCGTAACCTCTCATTTCCGGGCATCCGAGGACAATGTTTATTTGTTCACCGCTTTTTTTGCTCTGTTTATTTTTTCTTCCGTCCTGCAATGCTTTGCGGCACGCACGGACCGTCTCGATCCGACGGCGGGGCTCCGAAAAAATCCCGTTTTTATCATCATCATGATCGTCATTTCGTTCATTCAGCTGCTATTCGTTTATTTAGGCGGAAGCGTTCTCCGTACCGCCCCGCTTCAAGCACGGGAACTTGCATTTACCATGCTGTTTTCCTGCGCGGTCATTCCGGCGGAACTCATTCGAAAAGCCGTTTGGAGACTCCGCGGCAAGAAATTCGGATATTAAAAAGGTTCGCTGTACGACCGTCGGAAGAGCTTAAACCCGCCCTTTCGATAAAAGTCGTTTCTTCGCCGCATCCCGTTCGCTTTTCGCCGTTTCGGGTGCCGTCAAAAAAAACGAGCATATCCGATCCCCTTGATCCGTTTGAAAGTCTCAAACGGAGTCCGATGGATCCGTATGCTCGTTTCGGATCCGAAACAGAATCCGAAAATGATTAAAACAGAAGAGATAGCGGCGTCAGATCGATCAGGATCCCCGCAAACAGCCCGATGGCAAACAACAGTCCGAGAACACGTAACGTATCCCGCACGGGACGGTTGTTCTTACACAGGATCGCAACACCGATCCCGGCATTGACCAACAATCCGGAAAACAGTGCGCCAGGGCTTAAAAATCCGCTCAAATACAATTGCGTCAGCACCACCGAGGGCGCGCAATTCGGAAGCAATCCCAGCAAAGCAGCCAGCAAATTGGAAAGAACGGGACGGTTCAAGATCAGGCGGGATAAGGTATCCTCGCCGATCCATTCGATCAAAGCATGCATTGCAAAGATAAAGACGAACAGAAACAGCGCGATGTGAAGCGTGTGCTTTAACGCGGAAACAACAAAGTGATCCTTGCAGTTGCAATGTTCCCGCTCGCACATTTCCTCGATCCGCGGACTCGGCTCTTCGCAATGGCGCCGTTTGCGGATCAGGCGGGAGATCCCGTCAACGGCAAACCCGGCACTCATTCCGATCACCAATTTGGTTCCCAACAATTTCAAGATCAACGACAGCGGCGCGCCGCTTGAAATCAAAAGAGGCAGCATTTCATCCGATGTGGAAAGATAGACTGCAAGCAAGGTTCCGGTCGTAATGATCCGCCCCGCATACAAACTCGATGCCGCCGCTGAAAATCCGCACTGAGGAAGCATTCCGAGCGCTCCGCCGACCAAAGGACCGATGTGCCCGGATCTTTTCAACCAATTTCCGGACATTTCTCCGGATCGATGTTCCAAAAATTCCATCAAAAGGTACGTCAAAAACAAAAACGGAAGCAACTTTACGGTTTCCGAAAAGGCGTGCTCCAAAACGTGAAGCGCTGCGTGCAAAAAAGAATCCATCAAACATTTCCTTCCTTTGCCCTGCGGCAATCTCCGCACAGCCCGTACAGCACGGATCGTGCGCAATCGATCTCAAAATGGTGTTCCTCCAACACATGCAAAGCAAATCGGACCGAATCCGAGCAATCCAAATGTAGGATCTTCCCGCATGCGGTACACTTTTCATGAAAGTGCCGAGCACAATCGCAACCGGTTCCGATATATTGATAAACGGTAACATTTTGATCCGGGTTGCTCCATCTGCCGACGACATGCTCCTCACACAATTTGGACAAGCGTCGGTATACACTGCTCTTTCCGCATTCGGCATTCCCGTTTACGGCAATGCAAAGTTCTTCCGCGGTGAATTGCACATCCGGATGTGCCTGTAAAAAATCCACCAATTTTTTCTTTCCCTGCGTGGAATACTCTTTTTTTTCCATCCGCAAACCTTCCTTTCCGCAAACCGCAAAAATGAGAACGGTTCTCAAATTATAGCATGCTTATTCATAATTGTCAATAGAAAGCAGGCAAAGATTTTCATTTTTTCGCAAAATCACGATTTATACACAGTTTGGTCCGTTATCGTTCTTGATTCATTCATTTTTAATTAACAATATAAACCTGTTTTTTTTGCGGAAAAAGAATTATAATAATGTTACAGTTGGTGATTTTTGAAGTTTTTTCAAGAAAAAAGAAAAAAGTTGTCAAAAAAGAACACCGGCAGAAAGGATGCCTGCACTTATGGAAACCATCATCTTTCAAACGGTCCTTCCTCTGATCGGAGGTCTGGCATTTTTTATCTTCGGCATGAATACCATGTCCGGCAGTTTGGAAAAAATGGCAGGCGGAAAGTTGGAACATCTGCTGAAAAAAATGACTGCCAACCCGATCATCAGTATGTTGCTGGGAATCGTATTGACCGTTGCCATGCAGTCCTCCTCCGCAACGACCGTCATGCTTGTTGGGTTGGCGAATTCCGGCATCCTGCATTTTTCGCAGACCGTTTATGTTTGTTTCGGAGCCAACATCGGTACGACCTTGACCGGTTGGATCCTGAGTTTGGCGGGCATTGAAGGAAACGGCATCATCATGATGCTAAAGCCGACCAATTTCTCCCCTGTCTTGGCTTTTATCGGAATCATTTTGATCATGTTTTCCAAAACCGACATCAAAAAAAGCGTCGGACATGTTCTGCTCGGATTCGCGGTCTTGATGTACGGCATGGATCTGATGGGAACGGCAGTGGAACCGCTCGAATCCATTCCCGAGTTTCAGACGTTCCTCGGCAGCATGAACAATCCTTTTTTGGCTTTGCTGGTGAGCCTCGTTTTTACCGCCATCATCCAAAGTTCCGCCGCAACGCTCGGTATTTTGCAAGCCCTTTCCGCAACCGGCATTTTAACTTACAACATGGTCATTCCCATGGTCATGGGACTTAATATCGGCACCTGTGCCACTTCCCTGCTTTCCTGTATCGGTACCGGAACCAATGCAAAACGCGTGGCATTCTCCCACTTGATGTTAAAAGTGCTGTGTACCTTGGTCTGTTTCCCGGTCCTGCTGATCGGAGACGCGATCTTCCACTGGGCATTTCTTTCCGCTTCGGTCTCTGCCTTTGAAATTGCACTTTTACATACTTTATTCAACATTACTCTGACCATTCTGTTCATGCCTTTCACAAAACAGCTCGTCAAGCTGGTCGAATGGATCATCCGTGATAAGAACACCGCAAATCAGGAGAACGACACGTTCTGCGTATTGGACGAACGCTTTTTGAATTCTCCTTCCA
>CAYPIV010000059.1:0-1788 GCA_964410895.1 uncultured Ruminococcus sp.
CCGTCCCTCCGGTACCGAGCCGAAGATCAAATTTTATTATCTTTTACAAGCAACCGACCCCTCGGACGGTGCGCAAAAAATGCACGCTTATCACGCTGTATTGGATCGGTATACCACGCATACGGATCTCTGATCAGACCGCATAGATCCTTTGCAGCATTTCGTTGTCGGAGGTGTCCGAATTCATGCTTGAACAAAACGTTTCCCTATTTGAGTCGCTTTCCCGGCTGTTAGATGAAAAACAGTATACGGAACTGATCCATCAAATGGATCGGATCAGCCCGATCGATGCCGCTTTCTTTTTGCAACAACTTCCGGAAAACCGTTTTCCGATCGTTTTTCGATTATTAAAAAAAGATACGGCGGCGGAAATTTTTGCCGAATTGGATTCCGAAAAGCAATCCGAACTGATCACAGCCATGACCGACCGCGAGATCGCGCTGATCCTGAACGAACTGTTCATGGACGATGCGGTGGATATGATCGAAGAGATGCCGGCAAATATCGTAGAGCGGATCATGAAGAACGCTTCTCCGGAAGTTCGGAACGAGATCAACAAATTTCTCTCGTATCCGGAATCCAGCGCCGGAAGCGTGATGACCAGCGAACTGATCGATCTGAAAAAAGATCTGACCGCTGCCCAAGCGATTGAACGGATCCGCAAGATCGGATTGGATAAAGAGACCGTTTACGTTGCCTACGTGACCGATTCCGCACGGATCTTGGAAGGGGTCGTCCCGCTGAAACATTTGTTATTCGCTCCGCCGGAAAAACGCATTTCGGAGATCATGAATCCGAACGTGATCTTTGCCTACACACATGACGACCGAGAAAGCGTGGCGCATACCATTTCGCACTATGACCTGTTAGCGCTCCCGATCGTTGACAAAGAAAAACGGTTGGTCGGTATGGTAACCGTCGATGACGCTTTGGATGTTTTGGAATCGGAGGCGACCGAAGATATTGAACGTATGGCTGCCATTACTCCGAACGATCGCTCCTATATGAAAACGGGTATTTGGGAATCCTGCCGAAAAAGAGTTCCTTGGCTGTTGTTGCTGATGGTATCCGCCACGTTTACCGGAACCATTATCGCTCACTACGAATCCGCCATCGGAACCTACGCGATCTTAACGGTATTTGTCCCCATGCTGATGAGCACCGGAGGCAATGCGGGTGGGCAAGCGTCAAGTACGATCATTCGCGGGCTGTCCATTGGAGAGATCTCCCCATCCAATGTTCTCCATGTCCTTTGGAAAGAACTTCGTATCGGCCTTTGTTGCGGCGTCGTAGTCGGCACGGCGACCTTTGCAAAGGTCATGCTGATCGATTTTCGTTTGCAGTGGCAAGCGGTCACCGAATCCGGTATGTTTCAAAATAATCTGCTGATCGCGTTGATCATCGCCATAACCGTGTGTACGGCGATCATCCTTTCCAAAATGGTAGGTGCAATCTTACCGCTGTTGACCAAAAAGATCGGGTTGGATCCCACCGTAGTGGCAAATCCTTTTGTAACGACTGTGGTCGATACGGTCACTTTGATCGTTTATTTCACGGTGGCATCGGCTTTTCTTCCGCTGTAACTTTCCGGCGGATCGGCAAAAAAAGCGTTCTTCGGATTCGTTTCGTAAAATGGCGCTTTCTCAGATCCCGGCATCAAAAAGCGTTCCCTCTTGCAATGACAAGGGGGAACGCTTTTTTCATCGAACCGCAGCTTCCGATCTGCCCCGATCCTTATTTTCGTGCGGAAAACAACTCGTTTGCCAATGCCCGAAATGCCGGAAGTGC
>CAYPIV010000059.1:1888-5976 GCA_964410895.1 uncultured Ruminococcus sp.
ACATTGACACGAACATCCATACACTGCGCAATCACTTGCTGGAACAAACTTGGGGCGCAAACATATCCCAAAGAACGTCCGGCACCGCAGATTGCCAAATAGATCTCCTTGGAATCTTGCAGATCGGGAGAGACCGCAATATACCCGATGCGTTCGCCCGGCAAAGATAAGGACTTGGAATAAGAATAACACACCAATGTGTTATCATAAAAATCCATCCAATACGGCACCTCGTCCGCAGTGTAGACCAATTCCCGATAGGGTTCATCCGCAATCAAATAGATCGCGTGTCCGTATTCCGCGGATTTTTCCGAAAGGACAGCACACAGATCCCGAATGACCGAAGCGGGATAGATTACTCCGCTCGGATTGTTGGGCGAGTTGACGATGACCGCTTTCGTATGTCTCGTGATCTTGGAACGAAGATCCTCCGGATTCGGCAAAAATGTGTCTGCTTGCGGTTGACTGATTACGATTCGACCGCCTGCGTTTTCGATAAATACCCGATATTCGGTAAAGAAAGGAGCAAACACAATGCATTCATCCTCGCTTTCGGAGATCAGCGCACGCAGACAAATCGAAAGCGACGCGGCAGCTCCGCAGGTCATATAAATATGATCCGGTGTCAGCTGCTGTGCAAACCGACGGTTGATGTTATCCGCCACGGCTTGGCGCACGCGAAGATCTCCCTGTGCCGACGTATATCCGTGTAACAGAACGGAATTTTCGGTGTCCAACAGCCGGCGAATG
Source organism: uncultured Ruminococcus sp. (assembly GCA_964410895.1). Classification (GTDB taxonomy): domain Bacteria; phylum Bacillota; class Clostridia; order Oscillospirales; family CAG-272; genus UMGS1865. The sequence continues at coordinate 2,639 of CAYPIV010000059.1, forward strand.
GTATCGTTGACCTCTTGCGGTGCGGGAACGCTGGGATTGCCCAAACTGAAATCAAACACACGATCCGCACCGATCTCCGCAGCGCGTTGTTTGCTGTATTCGAAGATCTCCCGAATCACGGAACGTTTACTTCCCAATTCATACATTTTACGGTTAAAACTCATAGCCCCTCCTTGATACCGAGCAATTGCGCGGCATTTCGGTAAAACAGTTTTTCTTCGGTCTGCCAAGGCAAACCGTAAGAGCGCAGAATGCGTACTTCCTCACGAATATCCCGCCACGGGCAATCCGTAGCGAACAAAATACGATCCGCACCGTGCTTGTTCAAAACCGCACGGAACAAAGACCGATCCATATCGTGTACGCAAAAGGAAGTATCCAAAAACAGATCCTTGCCGGCAATCTGTTCCAAAACCGCCTCCGTCATTCGGTTTCCGCCCAAATGTGCCAAAACCAACTTGGAATGCGGAACGGATGCAAGAAGCCGAAGCACGCGATCCGGGGTACAGCGCACGGGGAGTCCCGCATAACCGTCATCAACGCCGGCATGCGTCACCACGATTAAGTCCAACTCTTTTGCGCAGGCAACAATCTCCAAATACCGTTCATCATCGATAAACGTATCTTGATAATCCGGATGGATCTTTACCCCCAAGAATCCCATCTCGCGTAACCGCTTCATTTTTTCGCGAAGATCCGCGCAAGCGGGGTGGATCCCTCCGAACGAAAGGATCTTTCTCGGTGCTCCGACCATATCGGCATTCAGTTTCATGGCAAATTGATTGACCGATTCGAATTGATCGGGAGATGTTAAAACGGGGAGTGCCACGGCAATATCGGCATCGGCAGCCTCCATTTGTGCCAGCAATCCGTTCACCGTACCGTCGGCAAAGGGCTTGGTATGTGCCCTTTGCGCCAATTTCGCAATGGCTCTTTCGGCAATTTTATCCGAAAAAACATGCGTGTGAAAATCGATCAATTTCATATATCTCATTACATTGCGGAAAGCGATTCGTCCGTCACGGTCTGGATCCCGTATGTGTGGATTGCTTCTCCCGCTTTTTGCAGATCGGATGCTTTTAACACCACGTAGGCTTTGGTTCCCGCCAAAGAGAGCCCGTACATATACTCAATGTTCACATTCTCTTTTTCCAAATTTCTCAACAATCCCTGCAAACTTCCGGCTTCATGCGGGATCTCAATGATCAAAACATCGGACAACAGCGAAGAAAATCCAGCCGACGCCAATGTTTCCTTTCCGATCTGCGGATGGTTCACGATCAACCGCAAAAGCCCGTATTCCGCAGTATCTGCCAAAGATAACGATAAAATATTGACCGAATTTTCTTTCAGAACATTCAAAACTTCACTCAGTCTCCCCTGTCGGTTCTCAATAAAAACCGATAATTGCTTTGCAAACATATCCGCCTGCTCCTTTCTCCATCAACGATTATTGATACAGGTTCCGCTTATCGATCACGTGAACTGCCTTTCCCTCACTGCGCACCAACGTTTGCGGTTCCACAATTTTGATCTTTGCGCTGAGTCCGATCGCCTGTTGGACCACATGCCCGATCTTTTTGGTCAATCCTTCGATGGAACGGATCTCATCGGTATAGGATTGCGGATCCATTTCCACTTGAATTTCCAAGGAATCCAAATTATTGACGCGGTCCACGATCATCATATAGTGAGGGGTTACCTCCCGCACTTCCAACAGCGCAGCCTCGATTTGACTCGGGAACACATTCACACCGCGAATGATCAGCATGTCATCGACCCTTCCCTGAAACCGTGAGATCCGCGCACTGGTCCTTCCGCAGGCACAGACGGAGTGTTCCAAAGAAGTCAGATCTTTCGTGCGGTATCGGATCAACGGGATTCCCTGCTTGGTCAAAGTGGTAAAAGCAAGCTCTCCGAGAGTCCCGTCCGCCACCGGAGAAAGCGTTTCGGTATCCAATACTTCCGGATAAAAGTGATCCTCACAAACATGCAATCCCGCATGGTATCGGCAATCGCAAGCCACACCGGGCCCCATGACCTCGCTCAATCCGTAAATATCGTGGGCATGGATATGCAACCGATCCTCCATTTCCCGACGCATGTTTTCCGTCCAAGGTTCCGCTCCGCACACCGCTGCCTTGAGCCGGATCTTATCCAAAAGTCCTTCTTCCCGAAGGACCTCGGAAATATACAACAGATAAGAAGGAGTGCAGGCAATTGCAGTGGCGCCGAAATCCACCATCATTGTTGTCAGCTTTTTGGAGTTTCCGGTACTCATGGGAACGACCGTGGCACCGATCTTTTCCGCACCGCCGTGCGCACCGAGTCCGCCGGTGAATAACCCGTATCCGTAAGCAACCTGAATGATATCGTCTTTTCCGATCCCTGCCATTGTCAAACAGCGTGCCACGCATTCGGACCAAATTTCCAGATCGGTTCGGGTATACCCCACAACGGTCGCCTTTCCCGTGGTACCGCTGGAAGCATGGATCCGCACGATCTCCGAATTTGGAACCGCAAACAGTCCGAACGGATAGTTCTCCCGAAGATCGTCTTTGGTTGTGAACGGAAGTTTTGTAATGTCCTCAATTCCCCGAATATCGGACGGCATAAGATCGATCGCCTGCATTTTGTTCCGGTAAAACGGAACATTATGGTATACATAATCGACCAACTTTCGCAACCGCGCGGATTGCAACGCCGTCATCTCGTCGCGCGACATACATTCCTTTGTCTCATTCCAGATCATGCCTCAGCGTTTCTCCTTTTCATAGCCTGCCAAAAAAGCCTTTCGGTTCAGATCCGCGGTTTTCGGAGGAACCGTTTCGGTCAATGTCTTTAACCATGTCTCCTCGGAAAATCCGATCTGCGATGCCGCAAATCCGAGCACAACGGAATTCAGCACTTTGCTGTTTCCCAAAGACTTTGCGATCTCCATTCCGTCAACGGTATAAACCGTGTGATCCTGCCGCAACACGGAAAAGATCTCCGCAGGATATGCGGCAGCTCCGGTCACAACGGTCATCGGATCGATCCGACAGTCATTTACCACCAAAACGCCGTTCTGTTTTAAATAGTGTGCATACCGAAGCGCTTCCAAACGTTCAAATGCCAGAATGACATCTGCATCCCCTTCTTCCACCACGGGTTCATACACCGCATCACCGAAGCGAACAAACGTAACGACACTTCCGCCTCGCTGTGCCATACCGTGAACTTCCGAGATCTTGACCTCATATCCTTCCGCAAGAGCCGCTTTTCCGATCACGCGGCTGGTCAAAAGCGTACCTTGACCGCCAACGCCTGCAATCATTATGTTCTTTATCATTTTTTTC
>CAYPIV010000060.1:0-5972 GCA_964410895.1 uncultured Ruminococcus sp.
ATGCATCCGGAAGTCCCGTGATGATGTGGCTGGAACGGCATGCGCGCATTTCGGGCGTGTATACGTCAAATACGCCGGCATTGTGCGTTTTTCTGTACTTGGTGAAAATTTCTTTTACCGTCGGATCAATGGTGTAACCGTTGTCGGCACAGGCTTTTTCCGCCATTCGGATGCCGCCGAACGGCATCAGTGCTCGCTTCAGCGGTTTGTCCGTTTGCAAACCGACGATCTGTTCTTTGTCCTGATCCAAATATCCGGGTGCATGCGAGGTGATCGTGGAGATGATCTTGGTATCCATATCCAAAACACCGCCGTGTTCCCGTTCTTGACGAATCAAGTCCGAAACTTGATTCCAAAGTGCATTGGTACGTTCTGTGGGACCTTCCAAAAAGGAAGCGTCTCCGTCATAGGGGGTATAATTGTGTTTGATAAAGCTTCTGACATTGATCTCCTTTACCCATGTTCCGGGGCGAAAATCCTGCCAGCCTTCATATTGATAATCCATAGGTCCCCCTCCTTTCTTTTGAATTTATAAATAGTTGACGACTCAACACATTATTATACAACATTTTGCCGTGATTTGCAATCTTTTTTTACTTTTTCGAAAAAATCATCGAAACGGCGCCTTTTTTTGACATCGAGAAGATAGATTTTATGCAGTTTTACGGGAATTTGATCCGCGAAGAGAATTTTTCGTTGCTTTTTCGAAGAAAAACGCGTTTTGCGGTCCCGCACAAGCAAAACAGCCCTCGGAGCGACCGATGATCGCTTTGAGGACCGTTGCATGTTCCAATATGTCGGCAAGGACGGAGCTTGTGTATTTCAAAAGTGCATTTTGATCTGCTTTGACACGCACCTGACGACTGCTTTCGATTGTTCCTCCGCCCGGAAGTCTAATTCAATCCGTCCCGCAAGCGGTATCCTTTGCCGTACACGTTGACGACCAAAGGCGAGGGATGAATGGCGGCTGCTTTTCGGTTGATGTTGGCAATGTGCACATTCAAATTTGCCTTTTTCTGCGTACCGTCCGCAAAGCAAACGGCGAGCAACTCATTCGCTTCCGTGATCTGCGGCATGCGGTACAGCAGATACCGCAGCAGGAGATGTTCCGTGGAAGTCAGCGTCAGCGGATACCCCATGTAAACGGTATCCCGCCGATCCTGCCCGACGGTTAAACGGTAGAGTGAGAGAGGGGAAGAACACCACCCGCAATCGGCTTTGTAAAATCGGATTGCCTGTTGTGCAAGACGATCCAAAGAACCGTCCTCGTATAGGATCCGTTCGATTTGCAGATCGGTTCTTTGACCGTTCGGAATGATGGCGGCGATCGGAAGTTCCGGGTACGTAAGGCGCAGTCTGTTACAAAGCGTTTCCGCGGCGGGAGCGCCGACCGTATCCAACAATACACCGCCGGTGTCGTACCGCTCACAGGTGAATTGTGCGGTTTCTGTCGGGCATTGCACAAGGAAGATACCGCTTTGACGCAAACAGGTCCCAAGCTCTTTCCCGAACGATCTGCGATCGGTGATCAGGATCAGCATATGCTGTCAGATCCCGAATTTTCGGTCCTCCGGAAGCAGAGCGACCAAACTTTGCGTTGTTTCGTTCGGGATCTGATCTGCGGAGATCAAATACGCGGCGGTGATCGTCACCTGTTCCAAAGGCTTGTCGTTACTGTCGGTATCCAATGCCGCAATGGCATCCACTGTTTCCATGCCGGAAATGACTCTTCCGAATGCCGCGTACTCGCCGTCCAAATGGGAGGACGTTTTATGCATGATGAAGAATTGGCAGGAGGCGGAGTTGTAGGCGCTGCTGCGTGCCATGGAAATAACTCCGCGCTCATGCTTCAGGTCATTTGTCACTCCGTTGGAACTGAACTCACCTTTGATACGTTGACCGGAATCTCCGGTGCCGTCACCTTCGGGATCGCCGCCTTGGATCATGAAGTTTTCGATCACGCGGTGGAATGTCAGTCCGTCATAAAATTTTTGCCCTACCAAGTCGGTGAAATTTTGAACGGTGATCGGTGCGAGATTGCCGTACAGCTCCAAAATGACACTGCCTTGCCGAGCGACTCCGTCGGAGTCCGTGTAGGAAATGTCCATGCGGACATAGTCGGTTGCCAGATAGGTATCCTCGGAACCGTTGTTCACGGCTGAGCGGATCAAAGGGATCAAGACCAATGCCGCAACCACGACTACGGTTCCGATGAGGATCCCCAAAACGATGCGGTTTTGGCGCTTTTGTTTTTCCATTGCTTCGCGCCGCCGTTGCTCGCGATATTGCTTCAGATTTTCTCTTTTTTGCGCATTGGATTGCTGTCCCATAGATTCGGTTTCCTTTCGATTTTTTAATATTTAAATGCCGAACTTCCTGTTCGGCATCGTCTCCGCGCGGACCGAAAGACTCGGTCCATTGTAGCAGAAAAAAACATCCTTGTCAATATTTTCTCGCTTTTTTCGAAATAATTTACACTTTCGGCGGATAAAATGAGAAAGAAGAACGGTTCGGATCGGAGGGATGCATATGGATTCCGTTCGCTGGGAGCGTCTTGCCGCCATTTTGATCTGTTTGACATTCGGGATCGCAGCCGGGTATTTTGTGCTGCGTGTTTTGCTTCCGCCGATGGTTCCGTTTTTGATTGCACTCGTTGTTTTTGTTTTGGTCAGACCGCTTGCCAAGCGGTTTCAAAAACGTTTCGGAGGTTCCGTGAAAGTGTGGAGCGCGGGACTTTTTTTGCTGTTTTTAATTCTGCTTTCTGCGGGACTGTGGTTCGGAATCCGCAAACTTTGGGAGGAGGGCAGCGACCTTTTGAGTCGGCTTTCCGAGCGGCGGGAGAGTGGATCCGAAGAGAGTTCCGATTTGCTCTCCTCATCGGAACTCTTTTTGGAAACACTGCATTTGCCGAGCCCTTTGAAAATTGCGCTGACCCGTGTGGTTACTTCCCTGGAAGAGGATCTGCCGCGTTTGATGGGGCGCTTGCTTGCAAAACTGTCGGACTTGGCACCGGGAATTTTGATCACCATACCGGCAGGCTTTTATTTTTGCTTTGACGGGGAGCGGATGTTTCGTGCCGCAAAAGCATGGTTGCCGACGAAATTGCAGTATCGGTGTTCCCGCATCGGAAAACGTTTTTTTGAACTTTTGTTTCGGTATCTGCGTGCGTATTTGCAATTGTTTTTGATGACAGTCGGAGAATTGTTTGTGGGATTTCGGATCTTGGGGGTCCGTTATGCGCTCTTGTCGGCGATCGGAATTGCGATCTTGGATCTGCTACCCGTATTCGGTGTGGGGACTGTTTTGTTGCCGTGGGGGATCGTTTCGCTGTTGCAAAATCAGCCTTTTCTCGGGTTCGGATTGTTGATCCTGTATGCGGCGGTCTTTCTTCTCCGACAATTGGCGGAACCGCGTTTGATCGGAAAAACACTGGGACTTTCCCCGCTTTTGGTATTGCTTTTTGCATACGTCGGATTTCGTTTGTTCGGGATCGTGGGGATGATTTCGGCGCCGTTTGCCGCGTTGACGGTCAAATCGGTCATGTTAACAGTTTGCGGAACAATGGGATCGGCAAACGGGATTTTGACGAAGGAAAACGCGGATTCCGCGAAAAATCGGTAAAAATGCTTGAAAATGGGTTTGAACTGTGTTATAATAGCCGCAGGAAGCCTTGCTGTGCAAGTCTCTCGGCTGCGCCGCCGTGCTGCGCATGCCTGCGGCATTGACGGCTGCGCAAAAAATGCTTTTGTAAGCGCGTGGCTTTTATTCTGCTTTTCGGCAAGGTGCGATTGCGAAAAGGTTGCACTGTGTGGTCTTAAAGGTAAGGTAAAACGAGATCGAGAATAAGAATAATTTTAAAAAACAAGAAATTTTGCCGGCGATTCGGATGTCTGAAATGATTCGGATCGCTGAAAGCGGTGCTGTTTCTTGGAACCGATCACCGAAATGCAGGTTGAATGGAGAGAAGCAAAAAATATCGGGCAGGCTCTTTACAGGTTTTGCATTTCGGAAGAATGCCTCGAAAGGAGAGCAAAATGCGCATCTTGATTTTGTCCGCAAACACGGGTGGCGGACACAATTCCACAGCCAACGCTTTGCGCGAGCAGTTGGAAAAAATGCAGATCGAATACCAAATTGCCGATACTTTGGCGTATATTTCCGAACGTGTTTCCAATTTTATCAGTAAGGGGCATATCTACCTTTACCGAAATCTTCCGAAACTGTTCGGTTGGGGATACCATTATGAGGAAAACCATTCCACGGCATTCATGTACGAAAAGTGTGCAAAAGGTGCCGCCATGCTTCAAAAAGAATTGACGGACGGACGGTTCGATGCGGTGATTTGCACCCATTTGTTCGGTGCGTTGATGATGACCGAGGTGCGAAAGAAGTACGGCGTTACGGTTCCGTGTTATTTTATTTCCACCGATTACACCTGCTATCCCGGAGTTTCGGATTTGAAGATCGACGGCATCTTCGTTCCGCATAGGATGTTGCTCGGAGAGTTCGTTCGAAACGGGATCTCCGCGGATCATTTGTTTCCGACGGGCATTCCCGTTGGCAGTCACTTTTACGAACGGGAAGATCGGCTTGCCGCCAAAAAAAGACTCGGGTTGCCCGAGGATAAAAAAGTGGTCATGTTGAGTTGCGGCAGTATGGGATGCGGGCATATGGAAAAATCCGCTTTGCTGTTGCTGAAAAACATGCCGCAGGACGCGTGTCTCACCGTTCTTTGCGGAAGCAACCGCAAAAGTTACGAAGAATTGCAGCCCCATGTAAGCGATCGATTGTTCGCGGTGGAATACACCAAGGAAATGTGGCACTATATGTCGGCTGCGGATCTGTACATCACGAAACCCGGAGGGCTGACGTCGACCGAGGCGATTGTGAAGCAGGTCCCCATGATCTTCATCAATGCGGTTCCGGGATGCGAGACCAGAAATTATGACTTTTTGATCGGTCAGGGAGTGGCAAGCGGAGCCAAACACTGGAAGCAAGTGATCGCATCGGTCAATACGGCATTGCAAAAGCCGGAGCTTTTGGAAGAACGGCGGGAAGCCATGCGCGCGTTTGTGCCGTACGTTGCGGCGGAGATGATCTGTCGGCGCGTCGTTTCTTCGATTCAATAAGATCGGCTGCGATTTCGAACGCGGTACGCGCCAATGCCGAGGGTCTCGAGGACATGCACGGCAGACAAGCAGGTCGCTTTTTGAGCGCGCTACGCTTGATCACAGTGGGCGAGTCCGAACGTTTCGGGATCGAACTCGTTTTCAATCGGTTCGGGTATGAAGCATTTCGCTCGGAGAAATTCGAGGGGCGCCGATTCCGTCTTGCATGCTCCGGCTGGTTCGATCGGGATGAAGTTCGGGCATTTTCGCAATCCATATCAAAACGGCACAGAGCTTTCGGTCATGGCTCTGTGCCGTTTTTTATCTGAAGATCGGGGGTGCATCTTTACAGTTCGCAGATCAAGCGTTCCAAGGTGCGATACCCTTTCAGCGGGGACAGTTTCAAGGCAACATCGGCTTCCGTGCAGGCGGTCAAGGCACGTTTTAACTTGGCGTCGGTGGTTTTTCGCAGACTTTTTTGATACAGTCCCACTTTGTATTCGTGCAGCTTCAGTGTTGCGGAGATCTCGGAAACGGCGGTTCCGTCTGCGGTCATGGAGCGTACCGAAATCATCTCGCAGATCACACGGATAACATCCCCCAACACCAAAAGCGGATCGATTCGCCGTAAGCGGTAATCGGCAAGGATCTCCAACGCGACATCCGAGCGACCGTCCATAATGGCATTGGTGAACGCAAACGCATCGTATTCGCATGCGGGAGTACACACATGGCGGAGGATCTGCGTTGTCGGTTCGGTCAGTTTGTGCGCCGACAGGTAGAACGCAAGCTTATCGATCTCTCCGGCAAGGAGATACATTCCGTGACCGCAGTAGGCGATCATTTCCGAGCAAAAAGCGGGGC